>JAMOOP010000141.1 GCA_027065385.1 Campylobacteraceae bacterium
TCAAAAAAGAATCTATAAAATTTATTCTTGAAGACTATTACAGGGTTGCCTGACTATAAGTAATTTAAATAATTATTTATAGTTACAGCTAGAACATTGTTTATTTTGTGCTAGTTTTGGTGACTCTCATATTTTTGGGCTAATTTATTTGAGAGTTTATGAAAATAGTCTTTTCGTTGATTTGATACTTTAATATGAAGTTTTGCCAATCTTCTTTTTGCTTTTTTTCTCTGATTTGAACCTTTTTGCTTTTTTGATAGATTTCTATTTAGTTTTTTGATTTCTGATAGATTTTTTAGATGAAATAGAGGAGATTGAACACTCTGCTTATCTGATAGAGTCAAAAATTTTTTTAGTCCAAAATCAATACCCACGCTGTTACCTGTTGACCTATTGTTTTCTTTCTCCTCTTGCTCTAATGATATGCAGATATATATATCTCCTAAACTATTTATAAATTCTATAATATCTTTTGTGAAGTGCTATACAGTGGTTATATATTATGCCTGATATATCTATTTTATTATGAATATATTTTAATTTTTTAGTTTGATATAGTTTATATTTGTAGGCTACGAACATATCTTTCCTATATTAATATCAAAATTTATATTTTATTTTGATAAAAAACTTTAAAAGAGAAATAGAATTTAACTAATAAACATATTAATTATTTATTAAAGATTAAATTTATAAAAAATATGTAATTTTTTTTAAAATGACACCATTTCGACACAATTATTTTGCTATACTACACATAGAAGAGTCACAACCTATTCCCCTCCCCCTTTTTTTTAGGGTGTGGCTCTTCGCATATTACAACTTTTAATTTTATACATTATATTCTCCTCCCATATTTTCCTAAAAGAAAAAATTAAAAGTTGGTTCTTTATCTCTCTAAAACATATCAGGAAACTCTTGTTCTGTAGAAGTTTCTGCTTTTGTAGGTAGTGGTGATATATCTGTATAGAGTTCAGAAATTACACCATCTCTTGAGTTATACACTCCATCTGGAACTTCAAATTTTCTTGGTAGATTTGGATATAGTTTATATAGTTTTTTAAAAAAATATGCAAATGCAGGGGCTGCTGTAGCTCCACCTGTAGCTCCTCTTCCTATTGGTCTATTATTGTCTCTACCAATCCATACAATAACCTCTTGTGCAGGAGAGTAACCACAAAACCATGCGTCAACATTTCTATTGGTTGTTCCTGTTTTTCCAACAACTTCAACACCAGCCACTTGTGCATTTCTTCCTGTTCCACGAATAACTACATCTCTTAAAATATCAGTCATTAAGTAAGCCTGTTCTGGTCTTGTAAAATCTGCTATTTCTTGATTTTTAGCCTCATATATAACTGTTCCATCTCTTGATACAACTTTAGATATAAGTCTAGGCTCTATCATGTGACCACCATTTGCAAAGGCTGAATATATCTCTGCCATCTTTACAGGACTTAGTCCTAAATTTCCAAGAGAGATAGACATATCTTGTGGAATGTGTGGAATTTTTAAAGGTTTTAGCTTTTCAAAAATTCTCTCAACCCCAATCTCTGTTACAAGGTTTATAGTAGCTAAATTTCGTGAGTGAACAAGTGCCTCTCTTAATTTAATAAATCCAACAAAGTTACTCTCATAATTTTTAGGTCTCCATATTACCCTCTTTCCATTTCTATAATATTGAAAAGTTCTAGCCACATCTGTAAGCTCTGTTGCTGGGTTATAGCCTAAATCTAATGCTATCTGATAAAGAAAGGGTTTAAAAGCTGAACCTGGTTGTCTCTCCATCATAGTTGCACGATTATACGCACTCTTTTTATAATTTACTCCACCAACCATAGCTTTTATATCGCCTGTTTTATTATCAACTGCTAGTAATGCACCATTTAGAGTTGATTTTTTTGAACTCTCTCTATATCTCTTTAAAGCTTTTCTATAGGCATAGTTTAAGGCTTTTCTTGCAATTTTCTGCTCTTTCATATCTATAGTTGTATATATAGTATATCCACCCGTTTTAATATCTGGAAACTCTTTTTTAAGTCTTCTTACAACCTCATCTGTTACATAAGGTGCTATATTTTGAGTAAGAGTATCATGATATATTTTTGGTGTCTCTTTTACAGCTTCCAAATACTCATCTTCATGTATCCAACCTAATTTTCTCATTCTAGTGAGTATTGTGTTTGCTCTTTTTAATGCTCTATCAAGATGTTTTACAGGATTAAAATAAGATGGTGCATTTGGCAGACCAATTAGAAGTGCTGCCTCTTTTAGAGTTAACTTATCTAACTCTTTATGAAAATAACCCTTTGATGCAGTTTTTACTCCAAAATAACCTCTACCAAAAGAGATTTCATTTAAATATCTCTCTAAAATTTGCTCTTTTGTTAACTCATTTTCTACTTTTATAGATAAAATAGCCTCTTTAAGTTTTCTAGTATAACTCTTTTTAGGTGAAAGAAGAATTTTTTTTACAAGCTGTTGTGTTATGGTGCTTCCACCCTCTACCTTTTTACCAGCTTTATAATTTCTTAACGCTGCTCTTATAATTGCATCAGGATTTACCCCATTATGTTCAAAAAATCTAGTATCTTCAATAGCTATTAAAGCCTCAATTAAAAACCCTGGCATCTCATCATATTTAGCATAAAGACGATGTTGTCCTTGCAAAATATTGGCAATTTTATTTCCCTTATAATCTAAAATCACTGATGAGGTCTTTGGATGATAGTTAACAATCTTATCCATATCAAGTTTGATTTCATTATAGGCATATATAAATGCAGCAAATAGTGCAATTAGGAACATTATTACTAACATTATTGAGCCTTTAATCAATTGATTAACCATCTCTTAGTATCCTTGTTTTAAAATGTGTTTATTATATCTAAAAGTGATTTAGTAGCGACTTTAATGCTTTTTTAGAAGAGCCTAATCTAGGAATTATTCTTAAAATCGGTTCTGTTACAGTTGGTTGTCTTATTGCTCCTACTAAATATCCATAAACCATTAAAGCCTTTTGGAGTTTAAGTGTTTGCTCATTTGAGGATACTTTTAGAGGAAAAATTAGAGATTTAAGCTCAACTCCCATTATATCTTTTACTATTTTTTGTCTCTCTTTTATCTTTTTAGAGTACTTTTTACTATTGTTTGCTACCTCATGAATATTAACTAATGCTAAAGCTGTATCAAAAATAGATGGAGCAGTAGAGTAGATTATGGGTTTTCCTCTATTCTCTAAAAAACTAATAATCTCACCACTTGCCAATATATAAGCCCCATAACTCCCATAAGCTTTACCCAAAGTCCCCATTTTTATATGATTTGATTGTGGTTTAATATTATAATATTCAAAGACTCCTAAAAGTGTATCTCCTACCACACCAGAGCTGTGAGCCTCATCAACTATTAAAATAGCTCCATATTTATCTGTTAAATCAAAAATCTCTCTACTACATAACTCTCCACTCATAGAGTAAACACCCTCAACAGCTATAATTTTTCTGCCTTTACTCTGCTGTTTTAGTCTCTCCTCCAAATTATTCATATCATTATGTCTAAATTTTACTACTCTTCCATCTAATAGTTTTGTAGCCACCATTCCACTAGCGTGATACTCTTCATCTATAAAAAGCATATCTTTTTTTCTAACAAGTGACTCAATCAGAGCCATATTGGCTAAAAATCCAGAACCAATAACTAAACCTCTCTCAAACCCATTTATAAAAGCTAAAGCTCTTTCAAAATCTTTATGAACCTCATGATACCCATTAACTAACATACTAGCTTTTGGTGCATGAGTTTTATAATTAGATACCCACTTTACAGCTTTTTTAAACTGTTTTTTGCTATTTGCTAACCCTAAATAGTCATTTGATGCAAAATCTATTAAACTATCTTCAAAAATTTTTCTCTCTCTAAATCTATTGGCTCTCTTTAGTGCATTTAGTTCTGATTGATACATAAAATATCTCCTTTATTAATAGAGTTGAATTTTAACCAATTTTATCTCTATTCTTTTTTGATATAATTTGCTAAAACAAAAATTAGGTTTAATATTGGAAAAAGCATCAAAAATTTTAAATCAAAAGAAAAAACTTTTAACAGAGATATATTTTGAACTTCAAGAGTACTTTGAGTCAAAATATGGAAGTGATACTATAATTCTTATAGAGATAGGTAGCTTTTTTGAACTATATGAAGTAAATAACGATAATTTAAAGATTGGAAAAGCTAAAGAGATAGCAACACTACTTAATATTCAACTAACAAGAAAAAATAAAGCAATAGCCGAAAACTCCATTAAAAACCCTCTCTTAGCAGGAGTTCCTACTGTATCTATAGAGAGATATATAGCAAGATTAATTGCTAATAAAAAATATACTATTGTAATAGTAAAACAGAAAGGTACACCTCCAAAGATAACTAGATATATCTCAAATGTTATCTCACCTGGTACTAACTTTGAGTATCAGACAGAAGAGAGTGAAAATAATATTGTATCTATTATAATAGATGAGAACCAAGGAATATACTCTGTTGGGTATAGTGCTATAGATGTAACAACAGGTAAGACTATAGTAAATGAGATGCACTCAACAAGAGATGATAAAACATACTCACTAGATGAGCTATTTAATCTACTTCAAACCTATAATACAACAGAGATTATAGTAACACTTGATAATAGTAAAATAGATAAAGAGTGGATAAGTAACTATTTAGAGTTAAATCAATACCACACCTCATTTAATACAAATAGATGTAGAATTAACTATCAAAATGAACTTTTTGCTAAAGTGTATCAGATAAACTCATTTCTATCAGCTATTGAGTACCTAGATTTAGAGAGACACCCTTATGTTACAGAGTCTTTAGCTATTTTAATTGATTTTATTATAGAACATGATGAGGTAATTATTTCTAAAATGAATAGACCACTATTTTTAGGTGCTAGTAGATACTTATATTTAGGAAATAATGCACTTGAACAGTTAGGGGTTATATCAAGAGATAGCAGTGAGTTAACACTACTTCAACTTATAGATAAAACATCAACTGCTTTTGGAAAAAGACTCTTAAAAGAGAGACTATTAGCCCCAATCTTAGATAAAGAGATACTTGAAGCTAGATATGACCTATCAGAAAAGTTAATGAAACATAGCGAAAAATACGATACACACTTAAAAAATATATATGATTTAGAGAGAATATTAAGACGAATAAAGGTTAAAAAACTCCACCCAATAGAGTTAACATATATTAGTATGTCACTATATGCCATATCAAAACTTTTAAAAGATGCCTCTAAAGATAGAGTAAATTTTGATAAAAAATTAGAAGAGGGTGTTGATGAGTTTAAGAGGTATCTAAAAAATAGTTACGATTTAAATATCTGTGCCAAATTTAAAATAGAGCAGATAGATGATAATATCTTTAAAGAGGGAATTTTTCCAATTATAGATAATCTTTTAGAGAAACAAAAAAGAGAGATATTAAAACTAGAGAGTGTTGTATCTCATATAGACTCAATATTTAAACAAAAGGAGATAAAAAGTAGTTCAAAGGGAGGATATGCAGATATTGGCTATTTAGACAGTGAGGGTTTTTATATAAACCTTACTAAAAATAGATTTAAAAGCATAGAAAAAGAGTTAAAAGAGTCGTTTGTAACCATAGACAATAAGCACCACTTTTTTAAAGATTTTAACTATAAGATACTAAAAAATAGTGTAAAGATATACTCAAGTCTATTTGAGAGCATAACCCAAAACTATGAGAGTAATCAAGTAAAACTTATAGCTTTAGTTAAAAGTAGATATATAGAGAGTTTAGAAGATTTAGATAAGAGATTTTCACATATATTAGAGGATATTATCTCATTTATAGCCAATATAGATGTAGCCATATCAAACGCTAAATGTGCTAAAAAGATGAACCTAACAAGACCAATTATAACTAAAGAAGATGGATTTGAAGCTATTGGACTTAGACACCCCATAATAGAGGCAAATGAGAAGAGTGGAATATATGTACCAAATGACATCTATCTAGGTGAAAAGATAGATACAATCCATAACCATATAACACTAAATGCAAGTGGAGGAGCTAAAGTAAATGGAATTTTACTCTATGGAATAAACTCATCAGGAAAATCATCTTTAATGAAGAGTATAGGCTTATCGGTAGTTATGGCACAAGCTGGTTTTTTTGTTCCAGCAGTTGAACTTAAATTTAGTATGTATGACAAGATATTTACAAGAATTGTATCTAAAGATAATCTATATAAAGGTCTATCTACATTTTCAGTAGAGATGATGGAGCTAAAAAATATATTTAATAGAGCCACAAAAAGAAGCTTAGTTTTAGGAGATGAAATATCACAAGGAACAGAGA
>JAMOOP010000142.1 GCA_027065385.1 Campylobacteraceae bacterium
TCCACTATGGCAATGACTATTGTTATACCACTCTACAAACTTACCACACCACTGCCTTGCAGAGAGTATATCTTCAAATGGCTTGGAAGGGTATGCTGGAGTATATTTCAAAGTTTGTAACTATTCACCCCTAAAAATCCAAAAAACAAACCTATAATAGTATCCCCCTCCCCTGACAACAGGGTTTAGTTTATCTATTAAGCGTTCTAAAGATGAAGACCTATACTATTTAAATATCTCTTTGATTTTAGATTTGAAAGATTTTATACCATCTTGAGTTGGCATAACAAGGAGTTTGTCATTATTATACTTTTTGAAATTAAAACCTAAAAAATCAAATCCATTTTATGGACGACGAACCTTTATAAATGAGGTTCATTTAAATTAAGGGAAAAGAAAAAAAGAGGGGAAAATAGTTCCAAATGTGGGGTACTTAAACGTACTTAATTTGGACAACTGTTTTGACATTTACTAACATTCTCTTTTCTAATTCTATATACAATTATTATTTTCTACCTCCAAATAGCCTCAATCATCCCCTTCTCATCACTCCTAGCATAAATCATAGTAGTCTGTATATTCTCATGCCCCATCAGCTCTTTTATAGTTGAAAGATTTACATTCTTTTTAACCATACTCTTTCCAAATGTATGACGGAGTATATGGACACCTCTCTTTTTAATATATAATTTATTATATAGTTTATCAAGCATTGTATAGAGTTCAGCTCTGTGCATTACCCTCCCCTTCTGTGTGACGGCGATATATTTATGCACATTGTTTTTATGTAATATTTCATCTTCTAAAAAATGCTCTTTGATAAAATCTAATTCATAAGAAATAAGTGTTACAGGTATATAAATATATCTATATTTGGACCCTTTGCCAAATATATTGATCTTATAGACATCTTCCTCTTCTAAAAGAGTAATATCTTCACGTTTAATTGCTAAAAGTTCACTTGCTCTTATACCTGTATAATAAAGTAGTTTTATAAGGAGTCTATTTCTTACATTTAAAAAATTCCTTTTATATCTTTCATTTAAAAGATATTTCTCTAAAACTGCACTCTCACTCTCAGAAAGTGATTCACTCTCACTTTTTACATTTTTTGCACTGAGACCTTTCAACTTTTTTGTGAGATCAATATTATCATCATTATTTTCAGAGATATAAGTAAGAAACGATTTTATAACTGTTATATGGAGATTCTTCGTATTTACTGCAATATCTCCTTTGTAATTGAGATATTCTAGTATGAAATCTCTATCTATTTCATAAATGGACTCTATTGCATCTTCTTCATCTTTTTGTGCAAAAAACTGATAGAAAAAATCTAAAACTCTTGTATAATTCATAATTGTATTTTTTGCAAGATTTAGTGTTTTTTTCTCATTGATATAGCTTTTTATCCAGCTATCTAATATGACTAATTGATCAGTTTGCATCTTTTACCACTTTTTAAAAATTCTAATATTATATCTAAAATCAATATTATGTAATAGAATTGTCTTCTAATTAAGTCTTACAATAAACAACAATCATACTTTGATTTATTTATATAATATGTTAAACTATACTTTTACAAAAGGATTTCAATATGCTAAATGCTCTTAAAGATAGACAAAGAAAGCTTATCGCCCATGCAAAAAAAATAAAATATATTCGTAATGAGTTTGATTTTATAAACTCTAAAGAACGATTGATTGCACTAATTGGTCCTCGTGGAGTTGGTAAAACTACACTTCTTCTACAATTTTTACAACAATATACCATTGATGAAGCACTCTACTTTACAGCCGATGACATTAGTATAGCTAATTTTGGAATAGTGGCTATTGTCGAAGAGTTTTATTCACTTGGTGGCAGAGTAGTTGTTATAGATGAAGTACATATGTTTAAAGAATGGGCTGGCCATATTAAAAACATATATGATTTTATGCCAGATTTAACAATAAGAGTGAGTGGTTCTTCTATGCTCAACATTTTAATGCAAAGCCATGATCTTAGCAGAAGAATGGTAGTAAAAGAGTTAAAAAAACTTAGTTTTAAAGAGTACTTAGAGATAAACAATAATATGAGGTTAGAATCTTATACATTTGAAGAGATACTCACAAAGAGTTCTAATATATCATTTGAATTAGTACAACAATACCCTACACTTTTTAAACAGTTTAAAGATTATCTACAGATGGGTTGCTATCCATATTTCACTCAATCTAGTGATATTGAGACATATCAGAGTAGTATCTTTAATTCAATAGAAAAAATTATTTATGAAGATATCCCATCAACCAATAAGATAAAGTTTGAAAATTTAATTGTATTTAAAAAACTCATGTATAAACTCATTGAAGCCAGAGTACCATTTCAAGTAAAGATTGATTCTTTAGCAAAAGAGCTTGGCATTAGCGAACCAACACTCTATACATATCTTGAGATATTAAATAAGACAGGTATATTTAATCCTATTTATAAATTCTCTTCTAAACAAACAAAAAAACCAGCAAAGCTCTTTTTTAAAAATACAAACATACTTTATGCATTAAGTAGTAGTTTACATATTCCAATAGAGATAGGAACAGTCAGAGAGACTTATTTTGTGAACTGTTTTAATAATGCTTATTATAGTGATATTGGAGATTTTAAAGTTAATAATTATATCTTTGAGATAGGAAGCAAAAATAAAACTTTTTCTCAAGTAAAAGATATAGAAAATAGCTTTTTAGCAGTAGATATAGATTTTACTTCAAATAATAAAAAAATACCACTTTGGCTATTTTCATTTATAAAATAGTTTTAATACTTAGTATTTAGACTAAATAGTATAAAAAGTAAAATTTAACCATTTTATTACTTAAGATATCTAATTACACAATATAGCTAATCTAAATAATTAATGTTTTTCCATAATATTTATACATTTACTTTTTAAATATCAATATATTAGGACACAATGTTATATTATGTAATACTATTGATAGGCATAATGGTATTAAATCACTTCGTTCTTAAGTTTTCAGTAAGTAATAAAAGTGGTTAATTTTCTGATTTTAATAGATTATCACTACATCTATTAATTTAAAGTTCATAAAATCATTACTTTTATAAAAATATCATATTTCTATTTTTAAATAAAGCATAAAACTGACCCTATATCTTCATAAAAACACAATATTTGTGTTATAATTGTAAAAAAGGAGATTCATATGACTGCGCATAAAGTTAGAACAAATGTCTATTTAGATTCAGATATGAAAGAACAAGCGAAACAAATCTTTAAAAAATATGGTGTGAGCCTGAGTGATGCTATCAATATGTTTTTAACACAGTCTGTAATGGAGAGAGGACTACCGTTTGAGTTAAAACTACCCAATGAAGAAACTATCCAGGCAATAGAAGATGCACGTAAAGGTATCAATGGTGATGTTGTCACTCTTGAAGAGATTGAAAGTGAGGCTAAAGCTTGCTTACAATAAGAAGACAAAAGCCTTTTTTAAAGGATCTCTCTAAAATAAAAATGAGTAATCAACACTACTCAAAATATATCCTATATCTCTCGATGCTCATAAAAGGGGAGCCTTTACCACCTGAAGCGAAAGATCATTCACTCCTTGGCAAATATGAAGATACGCGTGAGTTTCATATCAGCGGAGATCTTATTCTCATATACCTTACTACTGAAACAGAGCTTGTTCTCATCAGAATAGGAACGCATTCACAACTTTTTGATTAGTTACAAAAGTAAAATTAATAATATGAAAACAATAGAAATTAATATATCAGACTCTAAACATAAAAGACTAAAACAATGTGCAAAAGAGCAAGGTGTGAGTTTAAATAACCTCTTTGATGAGTTTGCAACAGTTGCACTTGCTCAGTTCGATGCAAAAACAAGATTTACCATGATGACAGCCAAAGGTGATGCCAAACGTGGTATGGAACTTTTAGATAAATTGGATGAAAATCTAAAATAATTTAAATAAAGTAATTTGCTACTTTTTCAATTTTCAACTATAATATGGCATACATTTCAAAAAAAAGCATATTATGAAAGAAAATAAACCAACTGGCAAAAGAGTATATTTAGAACCAAAAAACATCAAAAGAATAAAGATAATGGCAACTCTTCTTGAGAATGAAGTAAAAGGGCTCAATGAGAAGAAAAAGCTCGACTACATAATAAATAAGGCTGTAGAGTCCTATTATGGATCAGATGAGATTAAAGAGCTCCTTAACCTCTAATATGACTACGCTTTACCGTGAAGTAAACGGTAAGGTGAGATATTACAAGATTAAAACCTACCTTACCCTTTTTGGAGAGTACCTTTTGATTCGTGAGTGGGGTGGTATTGACAATAAAAAGGCTACTGGACAGAAACAGAGTTATTTTTCTTCGCTTAATGAAACTATTCATACAGTTGAAAGTATAACTCTTCAAAAGAGTAAAAAAGGGTATAAAACAACTCTATAAATTTATAAAATCGTTTTAACCCTTTGGATTACTTTTATTATGTATCACTCTATTATGGTTAAGTATCCATAAATAGGGTAATCTTCCGCTATAGCTTAAAATTACTTTAATCAAGTATGTAAATGGTAATTTAGTCTTTATATCTCTTGAATAAGACCCTTAAAATTTTTCTCTAATCCATTATCATCTGTAAAATATTTTGACGCGTCAAGCGCAATTAAACGATGAATTCTTTTTGAATGACTTTGAAAATGTTTGAATTATGCAACACCCTATGAGGTTTTTAAAGAACTCACAGGAATTGATGCTATAATTTTGGTTAAAGGTATTCGTTTATGAGTCGAATCCGCCCTTTTCAGCTCTTGTAGTGAATACATTGTGAACTCCTCAAGTGGAATTATTATATCATATCTTTATAAAGACAAAAGTTATGTATCAAGTAGTTTTTTTATTTTAAACATAGCATTATAAGAGAGGTTATTTGCTTCTGCCATAGCAATAATACGCTTCTTTGAATACTTCTCTTGCAACATCTCTATATAACGCTCTTTAGGATTTGCAAGAATCTTCTCTACAGGGGGTAAAGGATGCTCTTTTTTATATCTTTTTTTTGAAATAGCATACTCAATTTGTTCTTTGGCTTCATTGTAGTCTACTGGATCAAGAGTTTCTTCTGTCTTTTTTAGTACTTTTTTTACCCTTGTGGTTCCAAAGAGGTATAGCAGAGTATTTGTATCTACTTGGTTTGGTTGCTTCAAATAGATTGCGATCAGATTATCTATCTCTATGAGTGAGTTATCTTCTCTTGAATAGAGCAGATCTTTTTGGAACCATTTTTTATGCAATTTTATCTTTCTTGTTTTTGAGCTGTACTTTGGCGTAAACTCTTCACTCTCCAACAATAACAATACCTCCTTTTTGTTCAATGCACGTAAAAGTTTCATCAGTTTTTTTCTTCGTGGATTTCTATCCCAGTCACTCAGAGTACTGTCTGCTATTCCTAATATATTTTCTATCTCTTGTAGCTTCATAAGGAACTCCTCTTTTGCCTACTATTATTATAACCGAATATCGGTATATATAAAATAGATTAATTTGCTAATTTTTATACTTTTAACTATAATATTACATATATTTCAAAAAAGGCAATATTATGGAAGAAAGAGAAGTTATTGGCAAAAGAATTAATTTAGATGTTAAAAATATCAAAAGAATGAAAATAATAGCTACACTTCTTGAAAATGAAGTAAAAGTTCTCAACGAGAAGAAAAAGCTTGATTATGTCATCAATAAAGCAATTGAATCATACTACAGCTCCGATGAGATCAAAGAGCTACTTGAACTCTAAAATTACTCTCTACTGAGAAATAAATCAGGCGGATTCTCACAAAAACAAACAACTTGGTAGAATATTTTTATTTAAAAAGATGAAATTGTTTATTATAAAGAAAAAGGTGCTGATGAATTCATCAGTGAATGTAAAACATATTTAAAAAAGGTTTGTAATGCACTTGAAAAAACAGGATGACAAAGAACAGGCAGCTGTTTTGGAACAAATTAGAAATGAGTATTTAGAGAAATGTAAAGAAGAAAATGTAAAGCCTGATAAACAATATTTGGATGTTATGGAAGAAGAGATCAGGCTTTTAAAACAGGGTAAAAGTCTTTTGGATGATCTATAATCCTATAATTACTAAATTACATTAAATGAAATGAACTAAGAGGAGATAAAAAAATGAAGATTGAGGATATGAGTAAAAAAGAGCTGTTAAACCAAAAAGCAGTGAGTGAAGACGAAATTGCTTATTATAGAAGAAAAGGTGCTGATGAGCTTATTGATAAGTGTGAAGCATTTTTAAAAGAGGTTTATGATGAGCTTAACAAAAGAGATT
>JAMOOP010000143.1 GCA_027065385.1 Campylobacteraceae bacterium
TTTTTGTTATAATATGTGAAATTATAGCGTTTTTTTATTATATATAGATTAAAGTAGGAGTATATTTATAGCTTTATTTCTTAAATATCATTATTTTTTGCTACTATTGAGATAAATATTTAAGACTCAAAGCATAGATTTAGATATATCTTTAAAGATAAAAAAATCTCTATCTCATCTAAATCAAAAGCATCTATAAACTACTCTAATGATAGTAATATTAGTAGTTTAGTTTTAATAGATATTAAAAGAGGAGGATATACTACATATCAAGGAGATGTAAATATTAGAGATATTAAAAATATTCCTAAGAATATATCTAAAACTTTTTTAAAAAATCTAAAAGCTAACTATTTTGGAGATAGTAAGAAACTCTTAGTAAATTTTAGCTCACAAAATATAGTAGGAACTTTTTTAACTAAAGGGTATAGGAGTGGAGAGTTAAAAGTTAAGAGTAAAAGAGATTTTCTTATAGATAATATTTTAAAAAATATGCCACTAGCACTTATTATGTATCCACCAAATAGCTCTAGTATTGAGTTTTTATATAAGAGTGATTAAGATTAGGTATAATACAAAAAAGATTTAATATAAAGGAAATAAATTTATGAAAAAACTACTTATAGCTCTATTTATACTCTCTTCTATGCTATTAGCCAATCAAGACACAAATAAGAGTGTATGGAAAGGCAATAAAATAGAAACAGAGTATAAAATAGATTATGATAAAAATACAACTTGTTTAGTTAGACACCTTAAACTCTATAAAAATCCGAAATGGGTAGCTAAAATAGAGGTTAGAAATGGAAAAGTTGTATATTTTTGTAGTCCAAAGTCTATGTTTGAGTTCTATTTTAGACCTGCTAAATGGTATGAAATTGGTGTAAGAAGTGAAAGAGATTTTAGTAAAATTATTGTAACTGACTATAAAACGCTAAAACCGATTAATGCCGAAAAAGCCTTTTTTGTATATGGAAGTCGTGCAGTATCACCAGCAGGAGATGATTTAGTTGCATTTAAAAGTAAAGAAGAGGCAGAAAATTTTGTAAAAAAAGAGGGAGGTTCAAGAATTTTTACTTTTGATAAAGTACCTTTTGGGTTAATAAAACTCTTAAATAACTCTATATAAGAGTTATTTCCCAATTTTTAAAACTCGACGAACTACCTCATTAAAATCTATAATCTCTTGACCTTTGGCTATATCCTCTTTTTTAGCATGTGCTGAAAAACCATAAGCCATAGGTGTAATATTTTCAGTATCGTAAAAGGCAACTCTTGCATCTATCCATTTACCTGTTTTTACATCTGTTATCCATATTTTAGCCTTATCTTTCCATGGCTGTTTATGGTCTCTAAACCATAATACCATACACCCTATATCATCAAACATATAAGTTTTTCCATTTTCTGGGTTTCTAACTTGTGTTGTATTATGCCTATCACTTACTACCATTACACATCTAGCACACATATCTCTATCCCAATGTACCTCTTCTACTGCTGTTTTTGATTTCTCTTGGCAACCTACTATAAATATAAAAAAGAGTATAAAAAAAGTAGAGTATTTAATCATAATTTTAACTCTTTACACTTCTCTTTTGTAATATGAAAGGTAAAGAGTTCTTTTTTAGTTGATGCACTTTTATACTCATATTTTAATTCAATATCAGAATTTAAAAATCTTTTAGAGGATTGACATACACCTTTTATTACAGCTTTTTCCATTCTAGGTTTATCCTCTTTTTTTACTGCTTCATCTTTTTTAACACCTGTATTTATTTCAAATGTATAGATTAATGTTAAGTTTTCATCTCTAATTTGTGTCATAGTTGTATATTTATCTACCTTTTGAGGTAAAGTTTTTGAAATCTCTTTAACTACCATTTTTAAAATATTTGAACTCTGTTCTTTAAATTTATCTATAGGATACTCTTCTCCTTGTTTAATTATATCTTTTGGATATATAAAAGATAGCACAAGCATAAATAATAATATCACTCTCATAGTATTTCTCCTTTTTAATTGCATTTTAACAAATTTAGAATTAAGTTGATTGATTTGTATCAACAAGTAGAGATTAACTATTTCTATGTTATACAGATTAAAAAGAGGATATATTTTTATGCACCAAGTAAGTTTAAGTGAATTTAGAGATGCTGTAGAGACATTAGGATTACTATCTTTAAGTAGTAGAGAAGATGTAAGAAAAAAATATCTAAAACTATCTCGCATATATCACCCAGATATGGAAAATGGCTCAACTAAAAAGTTTCAAGAGATTAATGATGCTTATGAGATATTAACTCATTATATGGATAGTTTCCGTTTTGTATTTGATGATGAGGAGTTTAAACGCCAAAACCCTATTCTAGTTTCACTGTTTAATCAGGAGTGGATTAAGGAGGGCAATAGCTAAAAAATATTATAACCATAATTAAAAACAAAAGATTTCTAAATCTCAGTAAAATAGGAAGATTAACTTCCTATTTTAAAATAATAAACTCAACTCTACGGTTTTTACTTCTACCTTCTTTTGTAGCATTATCAGCAATTGGTTCAGCAGAACCTATACCTTTTGTCTCTAATACCTCTTCTGCTACACCTTGAGATACCAAATAGGTTTTTACAGCTTTAGCTCTTTTTGCACTAAGTCTAATATTAAATGTCTCTTTTCCTTGATTATCGGTATGACCATGAATAGCATATCTAAAGTTTTTATACTCTTTCATAACTTTTGCTGTTTCATCTAATCTAGCTTTACTTTCATCTGTTAAATTTGCACTACCTCTTTTAAACTTAACATCTGTAAGTGAGAATACTTTATTTAATTTCTCTTTTGCTTTTTGCTCTTCAATAATTTTATTCTCTTTCTCTTCGAAAACTTTTAATTTTTCTTCTTTAGTTTTAAGAATTTCTTTTAATTTAGCTTTTTCACTATTTAATGCGTCAATCTGTTCTTGACTTTTTGCTTCACTCTCTTCTTTATTTTTAATAGTCTCTTCTAATTCAAGAACTCTTTTTTCTATTTCTGCTTTTTCATTTTCTAAAAGTTTTTTACTCTCTAACTCTGCATCTAATTTTTTCTGTAATAGTTTCATTTTATCTAACTCTTGAATTAAAAGTTTTTCATCTTCCATCTTTTTAGTTAGATTTGCCTCTAAACCCTTATATTTTTCAGATAAAGTATATAGTGTTTTTAACTTTTGGTCTTTTGTTTCAATAGTCTTAAGCAGTTCATCTGTTTTAGCTTTTAATTCAGCTGACTTATTAATAGTAGTTGTTAAGTTCTCCTCTAAAGAGTCAATCTTCTCTTCTAGTTTAGCTTTCTCTTCTGCTAAAGCTTTCTCTTTTTCTAATTCAGCAGTTAAATTCTCTTCTAAACTTGTATAATTTGTAGAAAGAGTCATTAACTCCTCTATCTTTTTATCTTTTTCTTCAAGTATAGCTTTTAACTCATCTGCTTTACTACTATTTACTGTTAAATTCTCTTCTAATGATTTAATCATAGTCTCTAATTTAGCTTTTTC
Organism: Campylobacteraceae bacterium; assembly: GCA_027065385.1. Taxonomy (GTDB): domain Bacteria; phylum Campylobacterota; class Campylobacteria; order Campylobacterales; family Sulfurovaceae; genus UBA1140. The sequence continues at coordinate 3,528 of JAMOOP010000143.1, forward strand.
TTCTGCTAAAGCTTTCTCTTTTTCTAATTCAGAAGTTAAATTTTGTTCTAAATTTGCATAGTTTGTAGATATTACTGTTAACTCTTCTATCTTTTTATCTTTCTCTTCAAGAATGGCTTTTAACTCATTAGCTTTACTATTATTTGCTGTTAAATTCTCTTCTAAAGATTTAACCATAGCTTCTAATTTAGCCTTCTCTTCTGCTAAAGCTTTCTCTTTTTCTAATTCAGCAGTTAAATTTTGTTCTAAACTTGTATAGTTTGTAGAAAATACCATTATTTTTGCTATTTCTTTATCTTTTTCCTCAACAGTAGCTTTTAACTCATTTACTTTACTACTATTTGTAGTTAAATTCTCTTCTAAAGATTTAACTATAGCCTCTAATTTAGCTTTTTCTTCTGCTAAGGCTTTCTCTTTTTCTAATTCAGAAGTTAAATTTTGTTCTAAATTTGCATAATTTGTAGAAATAGCCATTAACTCTGCTATCTTTCTATCTTTTTCTTTAAGTATAGCTTTTAACTCATTAGCTTTACTATTATTTGCTGTTAAATTCTCTTCTAAAGATTTAACCATAGCTTCTAATTTAGCCTTCTCTTCTGCTAAAGCTTTCTCTTTTTCCAATTCAGAAGTTAAATTATATTCTAAAGCTTCTTTTTCAGATTTAAACTTTTGCATAGTAGAGTTATATTCTTTAAATGCTTCATTAGTTTTCTCTTTAGCAATAGTTAGCATTTTAGAAACTGTTGCTTTTAACTCTTCTATTTTACTATTTAACTTAGCCTTTTCAGTATCTTTTATAGTTAAATTCTCTTCTAAAGATTTAACCATAGCTTCTAATTTAGCTTTTTCTTGAACAAGTTTTTTCTCTTTTTCTATTTGAGCAGTTAAATTCTGTTCTAAAGCCTCTTTTTCAAATTTAAATTTTTGCATAGTAGAGTTATATTCATTAGATGCTTCATTAGTTTTCTCTTTAGCAATGGTTAGCATTTTAACAACTGTTGCTTTTAATTTTTCTATTCTACTATTTAAATCAATTTTTTCATTATTACTTACTGTTAAATTCTCTTCTAAAGATTTAACCATAGTCTCTAATTTAGCTTTCTCTTCAATAAGTGATTTCTCTTTATCTATTTCAGAAGTTAGATTTTGCTCCAAAGCCTCTTTTTCAGATTTAAACTTTTGTATAGTTGCATTATATTCACTTGATACTTTATTATTTTTCTTTTTTGCTATCATAAGCATTTTAATAATTTTAAGTTGTAGCTCTTCTATCTTATTATTTAACTTAGCTTTTTCATTATCTTGTGCAGTTAAATTTTCTTCTAGTGATTTAACTAAATTCTCTAATTTAGCTTTTTCTTCTATAATAGATTTCTCTTTTTCCAATTCAGAAGTTAAGTTTTGCTCTAAAGTCTCTTTTTCAGATTTAAACTTTTGAATAGTAGAGTTATATTCACTTGATACTTTATTAACTTTCTCTTTTCCAGCAAGAAGTATCTTAATAATTTTAAGCTCCAATCCTTCTATTTTACTTTTAAGTTCTTCTTTATACTTTAACTCATTATCTAATTTTGTTTTTAACTCTGTATATTTTGAAGATAATAAATCAAACTTTTTTAATTTTAAATCTTTATCTTTTATCTCATTACTAATTTGAGTAATTTTCTCTTTTAATTGAGCTTCTTCTTTTTTCTCATTATCTAAACTATTTTCTAAGAATTTTATTTTATTATCTAAAGAGCTGTTTTTATCTTTTAAGCTACTTTCTAATTTTTTATTATTTTCTAAAGTAGTAGCCAATTGAGCTTCTAATATAGCTTTTTTCTCTAAAGCTTTCTCTCTTCTTGCTTTATTGTACTCTAGGTCAGATTTTAATTGAGTTATTTCACCTCTTAAATCATCGCTTTTAGATAAAGCACCATTTAGTTTTTCTTCTAAGGATTGAATATTTTTATTATTCTCTTTAATTTCATCTATTAATTCCCTATTTTTTTTCTTAAACTGTTCTGTTTTATCTTTTAATATAGCTAAACGATGTTCTCTCTCTTCTAATGCTCGTTTTAACTCTACTTTCTCCATATCTAAAGCTTTTACCGTTGCTGGAATTTTAGTTGTAACTTCTGGAACTTTAGATATATTAGTATCAACAAGAGGTACAATTATATTATTACTAGATACCACATCAGGTACTTTTGCAGTTGCTTCTATTGGTTTAGATATATTTTTCTTTGAAACTTTTTCAACTATATTTATAATCATTTCTGGTTTTATAATATTATTCTCTTTAATAGATACTACTTTTGGAACTTCTATAGTTTTATTTTCTTCTGTGATATTCTCTTCAACCGATACTACTTTTGGAACTTTCACAGTTTTATTTTCTTCTGTAGTATTTTTTTCAATTGATACTACTTTTGGAACTTCTATAGTTTTATTTTCTTCTGTAGTATTTTCTTCAATAGATACTACTTTTGGTACTTCTATAGTTTTATTTACCTCTGTAGTATTTTCTTCAACTGATACTACCTTTGGAACTTCCACAGTTTTATTTTCTTCTGTAGTATTTTCTTCAATTGATACTACTTTTGGTAATTCTATAGTTTTATTTTCTTCTGTAGTATTTTCTTCAATAGATACTACTTTTGGTACTTCTATAGTTTTATTTACCTCTGTAGTATTTTCTTCAACTGATACTACCTTTGGAACTTCCACCGTTTTATTTTCTTCTGTAGTATTTTCTTCAATTGATACTACCTTTGGAACTTCCACAGTTTTATTTTCTTCTGTAGTATTTTCTTCAATTGATACTACTTTTGGAACTTCTATAGTTTTATTTTCTTCTGTAGTATTTTTTTCAATTGATACTACTTTCGGTAATTCTATAGTTTTATTTTCTTCTGTAGTATTTTCTTCAATAGATACTACTTTTGGAACTTCCACAGTCTTATTTTCTTCTGTAGTGTTTTCTTCAATTGATACTACTTTTGGAACTTCCACAGTCTTATTTTCTTCTGTAGTGTTTTCTTCAACTGATACTACTTTTGGAACTTCTATAGTTTTATTTTCTTCTGTAGTATTTTCTTCAACTGATACTACCTTTGGAACTTCCACAGTTTTATTTTCTTCTGTAGTATTTTCTTCAACCGATACTACTTTCGGTAATTCTATAGTTTTATTTATCTCTGTAGTATTTTCTTCAATAGATACTACTTTTGGAACTTCTATAGTTTTATTTTCTTCTGTAGTATTTTCTTCAACTGATACTACCTTTGGAACTTCCACCTTTGGAACTTCCACAGTCTTATTTTCTTCTGTAGTGTTTTCTTCAACTGATACTACTTGTGGAACTTCTATAGTTTTATTTTCTTCTGTAGTATTTTCTTCAACTGATACTACCTTTGGAACTTCCACAGTTTTATTTTCTTCTGTAGTATTTTCTTCAATTGATACTACTTTTGGAACTTCTATAGTTTTATTTTCTTCTGTAGTATTTTCTTCCATTGATACTACTTTTGGAACTTCTATAGTTTTATTTTCTTCTGTAGTATTTTCTTCAATTGATACTACTTTTGGAACTTCTATAGTTTTATTTTCTTCTGTAGTATTTTCTTCAATAGATACTACTTTTGGAACTTCCACAGTTTTATTTTCTTCTGTAGTATTTTCTTCAATTGATACTACTTTTGGAACTTCCACAGTTTTATTTTCTTCTGTAGTATTTTCTTCAATTGATACTACTTTTGGAACTTCTATAGTTTTATTTTCTTCTGTAGTATTTTCTTCAACTGATACTACCTTTGGAACTTCCACAGTTTTATTTTCTTCTGTAGTATTCTCTTCAATTAATACTACTTTTGGAACTTCTATAGTTTTATTTTCTTCTGTAGTATTTTCTTCAACTGATACTACTTTTGGTAATTCCACAGTTTTATTTTTTTCTGTAATATTCTTTTCAACTAATACTTCTTGTGGTGTATTAGCAAATACTTTTAAAGTTGTTTTATTTTTATCTTTTGAAATATTTAATTCTTTATTAGAAATAATAATTTTAATTGTATTTGGTGTTTTTGAACTATTTTTTTCTACTATAACAGAGTGTGTAAGATTATGAGTCTCACTTTTTTTACCCTCTTCTTTTGCTACTGTTTTATATGAAGCTAAAGCTATCTCACTATCTCTATGTTTATAACCACCATCTATTAGAGTCTCTTTATTAACTGTTTGTTTATTTTCTATCTTATTTACTGATTTTACTACCTCATCATTACTACACTTTTGTAGTAAGAAAAGACCTCCAATAAGTGTAAATGTAATAATCGCTGTATCCCTAATTGACTTATCCTGCATAACAATTAACCCTTTTTATTATAATTTTATTCATTATATATTTATTTAGATTGAAAGCTAATTTTTTTTACCATTTTAGGCAAAAAAAACTATTTTAATGTAACAAAATTCATTAACTTTTTTATTCAAATGGTAAAAGTCCAAATTTTTTAATAAATTTTTCATCTATATCAATCAAACCTCTTTTTTGTAAACTATCTAAAATCTCTTTAGTACAATGAGTATCTTTTGGCCACTCTCTATTAAATCCATCAACCTCACTCTTATTAGTTCCATCTATAATTATAAATGGCTCTAAAATTACATCTCTTTGTGCATCTATATTATTAACTATACGCCAAAGAAGCATATATGGCTCATTAATATCATTATTTTTTCTATCTACTATAATTAAGACTTTAATATGCTCTTTTAATATATATAGTTGTTCTATATCACTCATAATAGATTTACTTTTATCTATAGTTACTATACATATTGGATTTTTAGTATTAGTAAAATACTGTTTAAGCTCAACTATATCACTATTTATCTCTTTAATTTTAGCTAAAAGCAACTTATTATCAATAGGATTTTTAACCCCATCTTTAATCTCACTTCCTGTTGCATCAACTCCTAATTTCCCACCAACTAATGACTCATTTGCTGTATGGTCAAGAGCGTCTATTATTCCTCTTGTAATTAAAACTTTTTTACTATCTAATCTATTTAAAATATACTCTGTAATTGCTTTGCTATCTTCTAGTTCGGGAGCATCTTCATTTACAAATATAGCATGTTTTACAAAACTCATCTGTCCTACACCCCAAAATGCGTGCATAAACTGTTCAGCATGTCCTTTATATAAAGTCTTCATTTTACCTAAAATTAGATTATGAAATACACCATTTTCAGGCATATAATAATCAATTAAATCAGGAGTCATAGGCTTTAACATTGGTAAAAATATTCGTTCAGTTGCCCAACCCATATATTTATCTTCTAATGGAGGTTTTCCTACAACTGTAGCTTGAAATACTGGATTTTTTTTCATTGTAATTGTCTCAACCTCCATAACAGGATATAGCTCTTTTAATGTATAATAACCCGTATGGTCTCCAAAAGGTCCTTCTATCTCCATTTTATTTGGGTCAACAATACCTTCAATTACAATATCTACATCTTTTGGAATATATATACTATTTGTAATAGATTTTACCAATTTTGCATTTTTGCCTCTTACAAATCCATAAAGCAACATTTCAAACATACCATAAGGCATAGGAGCTTGACCACACCAAATATATAAAGGGTCTCCTCCAATAGCTACAGTTACAGGCATTTTTTTATTGGCTCTTTTATATTGGTCAAAAAATGATGAAGCATCTTTATGTATCTGCCAGTGCATTCCAAGACGGTTTTTACTATATTGTTGAAGTCTATACATTCCTAAATTTTGCATACTACCATCTAAACTTTGAGTATAAACCTGCCCCATAGTAATAAAAGCTCCACCGTCCTCTTCCCAAGTTTTTAATATTGGCAGTTTATCTAAATCAATATTATTTTTACAAATAATAACCTCTTGACACTCACCCGAACTTTTAAGTCTTTTTGGAAAAACATTTTTAAGAGATAGAAGCATTGGTATCATCTTTAATTTCTCAATAAACCCTTTTGGTGGTTTTAGTTTTAGAAGTTTCTCTATACCTTGTGCTACACTATCTGGGTGTTTAGAGAATATCTTTTCTGTTAACTCTCTATTTGCAAAAATATTCATAACTATTGGCATATTATACTCTATGCCTTTTGATTTACTAATAGGTTTTGTAAAGAGAAGTGGACGAGAAGTATCATTTTTTACCTCAATATAAGCAATATGAGGAATTTCCAATTCAATATCAAGTGGTTCATCTATAATTTTTAAATCTCCATTCTCTTCTAACCATTTTACTACATTTTCCAATATTTTAACTCCCATTTTTTAGTAAAAAGCATTATATCTTAAAAATTTTAAATAAAACTCTTGACATTAAAGATTTTTTTGTCTATAATCTCACTCCAACAAATCGTGGAGATTTGTAAGGTATGTTCCGAATTAGCTCAGCGGTAGAGTAGGTGACTGTTAATCACTTGGTCGCTGGTTCGAATCCAGCATTCGGAGCCATTTTTTATTCTTTTTATCTGTTCCGAATTAGCTCAGCGGTAGAGTAGGTGACTGTTAATCACTTGGTCGCTGGTTCGAATCCAGCATTCGGAGCCACCTATTTAAATATCACATTTTCTTTAAAACATCTTTTAATATTTCAGGTATAGCTTTAGCTTTTTCATCTTTTACATAAGCTAGTAAAATAATCATTTTAAAAATATTTTTATCCTCTTTATATATCTCTTGTTCTAATATAATAGATGCAGATTTTATTTTTATAACTCTAGTAGTTACCTCAACCATATCACCTAATTTAGCAAACCCTAAAAAATTAGCCTCTAATTTTCTAACTACAAATCCACTATTTTCGCCGTCAAGAGGCTTTATATTTTTAGAAAAAAATATTTCACTTCTTGCTCTTTCACAATATTTTATATAGTTGGTATGATATACTATCCCACCTGCATCTGTATCTTCATAAAAAATTCTAATTTTCAAACTCTACTTCTTTTTTTTATTTTTAATTTTTTTCAGATACTCTTTAGCCGTTAACTCTTGACCCTCAACTATAACATGTGTAGCAATACCTCTTTTACACATCTCTTTTGTATCCATCCAGTAATCTTGTCCTATTACCATTTTTCTAAACTCTTCATCTGTTAAAAAGCCCTGCTTTACTATAAGATTATAAAAGAACTGTTCAAGTTTTTTTGCAGTATGAGTTACATGAGATTTAACCTCTCCACCTTTTCCTGATGAACCATGAGAGTAGGTATGAAACATTAAATCTGAATACTCATAAACAACTCTCTTTTCTGCCATACAAAATAGTAAAGCACCCATACTATAACCTTTATTATCCAAATAAGATATAGTTCTTCTATAAAACTTCTCTTGTATAAGATTATAGAACTGCTGACCCTCATTTACAAGTCCACCACCAGAGTTTATCATAAGTTCAAGATAATCTTTCTCACTAGCCTCTCTTAAACCATTAAAAACAGAGTGTAACCCTTTTTTTAATTCAAAAAATCTTCCAATATAGACTCTATATCGTTTATGTTTGGGTCTTATCTCATAAATATTTTTCTCTTTATTAATAACTCTCTTTTTTTCAGGAATTATCTCTATATATAGTGTATGTTGTTCGCTACTTAACTCTTTTTTACTATCTATCATTGTCTGCTCCTACTTCTTAGTTTATAATTATATCCTAAATATACCACTCTTTGTATCTAAAGTTAATTTGTTATTTATATTTATTTTAATGTTTACTTATGCTAAAATATGACTTTATATTAAAAAAGGTTATAGCAAGTGAAAAAAATATTAATTTTATCTAAAGATAACACTCCATGTACAATAATAGCACAAGGTCTGATAAATAGATATTTAAACGGCATAAAAGCCTATAGTTCTATTATAAATTCAAACATATATGTTAATCTTAATACCAAAAGAGTTTTAGAAACAATATCTGCATGGTCAAGTCTATATTATCCAAATACATTAAATGAATTAAAGGATATAGAGTTTGATTTAGTTGTTATTGTTTGTGAAAGTAAAAATGAGTTACTATTACCATTTCCTAAGAGAATAGAGGTAATAGCTGTTCCATTTAAAGAGCCAAAAGATAATGATTATAGCTCTTTTAAAGCTGTTATGAATGAGATAAAAAAGAAACTATTACCAATTGTGCGTAAAAAATTATCTTAAATATACCTCCTAACCTTTCTATTTATAAGAATAGAAAGGGAAGAGTTTTCTTTACTATTGTAACTCCTTAGCCCACTTATTTAAAATTCTCTTATCATCTTTTGATAGTTTTGCATTACTATGTAACCATAAATATGTGGGAAGTGGCATACGAATTTTAATAGCTTTTGGAATTTTTTCTGCTATTTTACGCTTCTTTTCACTACTATAACTATTCCATTTATCAAAATTTACAACCTCTCTTCCTTTTTTTACATGATATTTAACATACCATGAAGCAGGAGCAATTTTATCGTACCATGGATAGTTAACATGATTTGAGTGACAATCAGCACACGAACGATTTAATATCTCTTCTATCTCTTTTGAAGCCTTCAATTTATCTTTTTCATTAGTTATCAGAGTCTGTTTAACATCAACTTTTATAAATTGAATAGCAATTAGTGGGATAATAACCCATATTATTAAGTTTTTCATAAAAGTATTATATATAAAAAGCAATAAATTCACAATTTTTTGTAAATATTTCATAACAAACTCAAATAACTTTTGATACTATTAAATAGTAGAATAAAAAATAAAGGAATTATATAAAACAATGAGAATATTATTAACTATTTTATTTTTAGCTATATTTTTAAATGCTGGTATATCACTACCTAATAACTTTGAAACTGACTTTAATCAAACTATTACAAATAGTAAAGGAAAAGTTATTAAATATAGAGGAAAAGTAAATTTTAAACAAGAGAGACAAACTTATATAAATGAACTTAATCAAACCCAAGAGATAAGTAGTAAACTTTTTAAATGGAGTTACGAAACTCCTACAAAAAAAGAAGTTTGTACTGATGGTGTGCAACTTCTTGTTATTGACCATGATTTAGAACAGGTATCAAAATATATAATAGATGATGGCTTAGATTTAGAAGAGATATTAAAAGTAGCACAAAAACTTACTCCTACAGACTATAAAGCACTATATAAAGATGTAGAATACCTTATTACACTAGATAATAAAAAGAGACTAAAAAAGATTTTCTATGTTGATAGTCTTGATAATAGAGTTAAAATAGTTTTTATAAATATGATATATAATAGTAAATCTTTTAAAGATAATAGTTTAGAGTGTCCAATAGACCCAGATTATGATGTGATTGAAGGATAAATTTTGAGTACATTTTTTTCAGATTTTCAGATAAATACAGAATTTTATATCTTAGTAGGAATATTTTTTACTCTTACTTTACTTATAACTATTATTATAGTTGTATTTCTAACAAAAATAAAGAGTTTAAAAAATATATTATATCAAGCTAAAGATATAGATGAGGCAAAAAAAGCAAAAATTGCTAAATTAGAAAAAGAGTTAAATAGTGAAAAGAAAAAAAGTGAAGAGTTAAGTAGAGAACTTAGATTTCTTCCAAAAAACAAAGAGAGACTTGAAGAGTCTATGGAGTATATAAGCGTATTAAAAGAGCAGATAAAAAAAGGTGAAAAAGAACACATAAAAGAGCTTAATAAACAAAAATTGGAATTTGAACAGTTAAGTGTTCATTATGAATTACTTAATAAAAGCTATATTAAATTAGGAGAGAGATATAAGAGATTAAAAGATAGAAATGATATTTTAATTGAAGAAAATAATAAATTTCATAATAAATTAAGAGAAATAGAGATTAAACGCAGAAATAGCATAATATAATTATCTATTGATATTTTGAGTTAATATCCATTTTTATAATATCATAATCTATTTTTTCAGAGTTCTCTTTTATATACTCATAAGCACTCTCTTCTAAAAAGAGACCTGCCATTGTATATCTTAATTTAATATTATAGTTTTCAAATATTCGGTTCTCTTTTAAAAATCGAAGAGCTTGTTTTTCAAACTCTTTTACTTCATCTATACCAATATTTAGATTATCATTTTTACATTGCACTAAAATAATATTATGAGCCTTTTTAAGTACTAAATTTAGTTCATTACTCTTTTCTATATTTTTATCTCTACTATACTCCCAAACCGTATAACCTTGCTTTTTATATAAATTAGCTACATATATCTTATAATCATCACTATTCTCTTTTATCTCTAGGAACTCATTAATAATACTTATTAGTTTATTAATCTCCCTCTCTTCTCTTTTATTAATTTTCAATCCCCTATTTTCTAATTTTTTTCTCTTTTTTATAAAACTAAAAATAGTATATCCTTCAGAGTTAACTTTTATTCTATAATTATATGCTATTATATTAAAAATATCAAGTTAGCTCTACTTTTATACTGCTCCTGCAATAGTTACTGATTTAAAATAGACCTCTTTAGGAATAATAAGCTCTTTATATTCAGATACTAAAATAGCACTAGGTTCTGCTACACCTTTTAATCCAAAGAACTTTGTAGATGCAGATTTAGAGAATTTATTTTCAAGTGAGTTTATATCTTCTTTATTATAAAACTCTATTGGAAAATTATATTTTTTACTAAACTCTAATAGTCCAATCTCATCTTTTTTGGCATTAAAAGAGGCAATAGCTTTAATTTGAAATCTTGATAAATTGTTTTTTTCTAAAAAAAGTTTAAATGATTTATCTATTATTTCCATTGGAGTATCTCTATTACAACCAAGTCCCAAATAGACATAAGGAGCTAACCAAAGAGCATCTTTTGATTGAGTAGTTGGAGCTATAACAACACTGTTTAAATCTATATCTTTAAAGCCTATTAATTTTAAATTATCTTTATTTGGAATTGAATTAAATATATTTAGATATGTGGCTACTTTTACCTCTTGTTTATTAATTAATCTATTTGATATTCTAGCTAAAGGTTTAATATTAGCTATAACCCAATCTCTCTTTTGTGCTAACATCTCAAAAGCTAAAGTATTAGTTTGGTCTGTGGCTGTTGATATAAAGTTAATAGAGTTTGGTAACCTAGATACTAAAATATCAGATAATCTATTCGCACCACCTAAATGTCCACTAAGAAGTGGAACTATTTTTGTTAAATCTAAATTTATAACTATAACTGCTGGGTCGGTTGATTTATCTTTTAAAAGTGGAGCTATTTTTCTAACTACTGCACCCATTGCTAATATATATATAATAGCATTATACTCTTCCCACGCAGTAGGTAAAATATCATCTAGCTTTTTATAAGTTATTAAATTATCTAAACTGTGAGTTAAATCCTTTTTCCCATAAATATCTACCTTATAATCTTTTAAATAATTAAGAAGAGTAGAAGCGCTATTTAAACTTGGTTGATTTATTGTAACTACTGCTATTTTCACTTTTCTATCTCCTTAACTAAAGGTTTTACATAAAGATGAGACTCCTCACCCTCTTTTTGATATAAAAAATCTCCAAACAGAATTAAAGCAATTCCTTTAATATGAGATACTTTCTCTTCTATATCTAATATTGTACCTCTATATATAGCCTCATCTTCCCAAGTGGCTTTTTCTACTACCCAACATGGAGTATTTGGGCTATATCCCATCTCTAAAGCTTTCTTTTTTAGCTTTTTAAGAAGTGTAATAGATAAATAAAATACTAAAGATGAGTTTTTACAAGCTAAAATATTCTCTAACTTTTCAGGATTTGGAGTTCTTCCCTCAATTCTACTAATAATTAGAGTTTGAGATACAGCAGGAATTGTATATTCTATCCCTAAACTAGCACTTGCTCCAAAACATGCAGTAACTCCTGCTATAACTTTATACTCAATATTTTTCTCTTTTAAAAATGCTATCTGTTTAGCAATAGTTGAATATATAGATGGGTCACCTGTATGGACTCTTGCTACTATTTTATCCTTATATTTTTCTAAAAACTCAAAAATTTCAGGATATTTCATACCTTGAGAGTCTTTTATAATAGCATCACTCCTACACCAACTTAAAACCTCTCTTGGTACAAGTGAACCTGTAAATAGTACAGCATCCGCTTTTTGTAGTATCTTTTGTGCTTTTATTGTAATTAGTTCAGGGTCTCCTGACCCTGCTCCTATAAAATATATCATTAAATTCCTTTTTTAACCTAGTCTATCAATTATAAATTTATAATATGCTTTTTTTGGAAAGAAAATTGATTAAAATAGAACGAAAAAGAATAGATATTATTTCAAATAGTTGAAGTATATATTGTTATTTTTTAAATTTAGCTTAAATTTATATCTTTTCTCTAAAATAGATATTTTTATTACACTAATTTAAGTCTTTATAGTATAACATTTACTTAATCTATAAAATAAAGGGTACATTATGGGGAAGAGTAAATATAAAAATAGAGTATTAGATGTAAGAAGAGATAGATTAGATTTAAGAGATAGACCATATAGACCACTGTTAACCTCTCTACCAAAAGTTTACCCTAATTTTGCAGATATTGCAGATATTATTAAATGTTATAAAAATACAGATATGATTTTAGACCAAGGAAATAGTGGTGCTTGTACTGGATATGCTTTAGCTACTGTTATAAACTATATATTATGGAAAGATATTGTAAGTAAAAATTATAAAGAGTTTTTAGAAAGTCCATTAGGCTTTGAGATAAAAAAGGTTAGCCAAAAGATGCTTTTTAATTTGGCTAGAATATATGATGAGTGGGATAGTGAAGATTATGAGGGTTCATCATGTAGAGGTGCTATGAAAGGGTGGTATAAACATGGTGTATGCCAAGAGAGCTACTGGGAATTTTATGAAGATGAACCAAAATTAGGTTGGGAAAAAGAGGCTATTGAGAGACCACTTGGTGCATACTATAGAGTTGATAGAAACTCAATATCCGATATGCAATCGGCTGTATGTGAAGTTGGAGCATTATATGTATCTGCCTCTATTCATAATGGTTGGTGGGAGTTAGCAGAGAAAAAGGAGAGTGATATAGTAGATATAAGAGTTGATATTCCAACTATTGATTACCATAAGTTTCCTGTTGGAAGTCACGCTTTTGTTATTGTAGGATATACTAGATGTGGATTTATTATTCAAAACTCATGGGGTATAAATTGGGGAAATAGTGGATTTGCGATTTTAACCTATAAAGATTGGTTAGAGCATGGAATGGACGCTTGGGTAGCTGTTATTGGTGTACCTGTAGATATTGATGTATCTCCAAATACTTACTCAAATCTATCTCTATCAGTTAAGAGTAATGAGATAAGAGAGGGTACAAAGAGTATAAGAAAAGCATTAGAGTATAACTATAAAAATGAAAAACTAAAACCAGTATCAGAAGAGATAGCATATCAACACACTCTAGTTTTAAATAGTTATGGTAGAGCAAAGCATACTATTATTTATACCTCATCTGTAGAGAAATCTATAGATATTATCTGTTATGAGAATGTAAAAAAATGGTTAGATAAAAAAAGTAGTAATCAAAAAGTTGCTCTATACGCATTTGGTGGATTTAAAGATGAAGAGGAGTATATTAGTAAAATTAGAGTTATGCTTCCATATTTTATAGAAAATGGAATTTATCCTATTTTTTTAACTTGGCAAAATAGTTATTATAAAGAGATAGAGGAGTCCATAGAAAAATTTTTTCGAGCAACTATAAAATTAGATGGTGCTAATTTAAAAGAGAAAGATATTTTACAAAATCAAGATGCACTAGATAGAGCCATAGAGAACCATGTAAGAAAAATATCTACAAGAGCTATATGGTCAGAGATTAAAGATAAGGCATTAAGTGCCAATAGTGAAGAGATAGAGGAGTTTAACAGTAGAAAAAAAGGTGCATTATATATCTTAACAGACTCATTTCAGAAATTAAAACAGGAGTATAAATATAAATTTAAACTTCATGCTATAGCATATTCAGCAGGTTCACAACTTTTAGCTACAGAGTGGTTAACAGGATTAGCCGATAGAGGTATGCTTCTACACTCTCTTCATTTAGTAGCACCTACTATAACTATTAGAGATTGTAATAATTATATTATAGAAGCAGAAGAACAAGCTCTATTTGAGATGGGTAAAATTTATATTTATTTATTAGATAAAGAAAAAGAGTTAAAAGATGGCGTATCAAAATATAGTAAATCTCTACTATTTTTAATTAGCAGAGCTTTAGAGAAAATACATAAAACACCTCTTCTTGGTTTAGATGACGCATGGAATATAAAAAATAGTACAAAAGAAGATGGTATATTTAATACAAAACAACTAGATGAGATTAAAAATTGGTGTAATTTTATCTCTAATATAAAACAAAAGTGTTGTAAAAGTATATGGGGAGAAAAAGATAATACACTAAAATCCTCTATAGATGGAGATTTTGTAAAACTAAGTCATAAAAATCTTGATAAAAGTATTGGTATTTTAGAAGATATTTTAAAAGTTATTAATAATGGAGAGTTGGAATTTAGGGTGGAGCATTTGAGTTAAATTTTATTAAGTAAAGTTTGGTGGAGGCGTGGGGAATTGAACCCCAGTCCTAAAATAGATAGAACTATGACTCTACATGTTTAGATGGTGTTGATTTTATTCATCTTGCTTTGCACAACACCCAAAGCTTCACAAGACTAGCTAGAATTCTCACTCTATAGCATAGCTTCTATAGAGCATAGTCATCAGATGTGATACTTCATAGTCTGATTAAGATGACACTCATCAGCGAAGCAGTCCAAAGTTTGTTAAACTTACGCTACTGCGTAAGCTGGACGGTAATCTGTATTGTTTGCGTTTATTCGCGTTTAGACCGTATAACGGAATTGTCTAGTCCGACATGCACATAGCCCCGACTATTCCAGTCGAAACCAAGTCGCCCCCAAATTCGGGTAACGAGTATTATAACATGATTTTTTCTCTTTGTCAAGCTAACATTTTTGTGATTTTTTGTGTAATATCCTCTATCTCCATAATTTTTAACTCATCTTCCTCTTGTAGTCTTAAAATTTCAAGATTTTGTTCTTCTATTTTCTTTTTTGTTGCTATTAACTCATCTGTTAACATTATATTCTCTTCTTTAACTTTATTATATTTTTCTAGTAATAGTAAAATTTTTGCACTTAACTCTTCTAAAGCTGTTTGATTTCTCATAATTTACTCCTAATTTTAAAATTTAATATATCTTTAATATAATATATTACCATAAAAATAATTAATTATTCATTTATTTTATTTTTTATCTCTTTTGCAATAGTAGATACTTTAGAGATTTTTTGAATATTGGTTAAACTATTATCTAAAAGAACTTTAATAAATGCAGAGCCTACTATAACTCCATCTACACCTTTTGCTTTCTCTTTAGCTGTCTTTTCATTTACTCCAAATCCTACATAAACAGGTGTTTTGGTAAACTCTTTTATATTTGAAACTATAGAGTCTAAATCTTCACTTTTTCCTGAACCTGTAATTCCTGCATAAGCTACTAAATAGATAAATTTTTGAGAGGAGCTAACTATCTGTTTAATTCTCTCTTTACTATCAGTTGGTGCTATAAAATCTATTAGAGAAAGTCCTGCATTTTCAATTATAGGTTTATATGGTTTTGCCTCTTCAAAAGGTAAATCTGGAATTATAAATCCATTAACTCCTGCTCTTTTGGCTTCTGCTATAAATCTATCTACACCTTTATGGTAAAACGGATTAAAATATCCCATCCATAAAGTATCAATATGTGGTGCTATATCTTTAGATATATCAAAAAGATTTTGTAGTTTAAAACCACTCTCTAAAGCTTTTAAATTAGCCTTTTCTATAATAGGTCCATCTGCTACAGGGTCTGAAAATGGAATACCTAACTCTAAAGTATCAACTCCTGCATCTTTTAAAGACAGTGCCATATCTTTAGTAAAATCTAAAGATGGGTAACCAGTTGTAATATATGCTACTAAATTTTTCAATATAAACTCTTTTATAAAATATTGTTGGTATTATACATTTTTTTAATTAGACTAGAATATAAGGTATAAAAATTATGAGTATTCATACAGATAAAGTTGCTAAAAAAGTGACTCTTAGTACTCTTTCTAAAATGAAAGGGGTAGAACCTATTACTATGGTAACAGCTTATGATGCACTATTTGCTAAACTTTTTAATGGTAGTGTTGATATGATTTTAGTAGGTGATAGCCTAAATATGAGTTTTTTAGGGAAGGAAGATACTCTAAGTGCAACAATGGAGCAGATGATTTACCATACAAAAGCTGTTTGTAATGGTGCAACTTTGCCTCTAGTCATTTTAGATATGCCTTTTGGAACATATACTAATGAGAGTGATGCTGTAAAAAATGCTACTCGTGCTTATCAAGAAACTAATGCACAAGCTGTAAAAATTGAGGGTGGAAAAGATAGAGCTAATATTGTAAAAGCCTTAACAAGTAACTCTATAGCAGTTTTAGGTCATATTGGGCTTATGCCACAATTTTTAAGAAGTGATGGTGGATATAAAATTAGAGGGAAAAGCCAAGAAGATATAGATATATTAATTGAAGATGCAAAAGCGTTAGAAGAAGCTGGTGCTTTTGCTATTGTAGTTGAGGGTGTAAAAGAGGAAGCAGGAAAAGCCATAACTAAAGCTGTAAATATTCCAACTATTGGAATTGGTGCAGGATTACATACTGATGGTCAAGTTTTAGTTTGGAGTGATGCCTTTGGATTTTTTGAAGATTTTAAACCTAAATTTGTAAAACAGTATTGTAAAGGGGCTAAACTAATAAGAGAGAGTTTAGATGAATTTGTATCAGAAGTAAAAAGAAGAGAATTTCCAACTAAGGAGTTTACCTACTAAAATTATGGATAGAATTGTAGATATAGAAAAATTTAATAATGAATATATAGAGGAGATAACACTACGACCCTCCTCATGGGACGAGTATATAGGTCAAGAGCAGATTAAAAAGAATTTAAAAGTGTTTATTGAAGCTAGTAAAAAAAGAGCTGAGGCATTAGACCATATACTTTTTTTTGGTCCACCAGGTTTGGGTAAAACAACAATTGCTAATATTATAGCAAATGAGATGAACGCTCAAATAAAGACAACATCAGCACCTATGATAGAAAAATCAGGTGACCTAGCTGCCATTTTAACCAATGTAGAGGAGGGGGATATTCTATTTATTGATGAGATACATAGAATGTCTCCTGCTATTGAAGAGATATTATATTCTGCTATGGAAGATTTTAGATTAGATATTATTATAGGTTCAGGTCCTGCTGCTCAAACTGTTAAAATTGATTTACCACGATTTACTCTAATTGGAGCAACTACTAGAGCAGGAATGTTATCTCACCCTTTGCGTGAAAGATTTGGAATGCACTTTAGAATGCAGTTTTATAGTTCAAAAGAGTTAGCTAAAATAGTAAAAATTGCATCAATTAAACTAAATAAGAGAGTTTTAGAAGATGCCTCTTTAGAGATAGCAAAAAGGAGTCGTGGAACTCCAAGATTGGCACTTAGACTTCTTAGAAGAGTAAGAGATTTTGCAGAAGTGGCTAATGAAGATGAAATTTGTATGGAGACTACTAAATATGGACTTGACCAATTAGGAGTAAATCATTTAGGATTTGATGAAGAGGATATAAGACTTTTAGAACTTCTAATATCAGCCAAAGGTCGCCCAATGGGTTTAAGTACTATATCTGCTGCTTTAAGTGAAGATGAGGGTACAATAGAAGATGTATTAGAGCCTTATCTAATAGCAAATGGATATATTGAAAGAACTGCTAGAGGGCGAATAGCTACTGAAAAAACATATATACACTTTAAATTAACACCAAATAAAGATAAACTATTATGATGAGAAAAACAGACTATATTATAGCAATACTTTTTGTACTTGCACTACTTGGGGCATACTCTATATATCAACCATTTATAGTATCTATTGTAGTAGCCTTATTACTTACTATGGCTACAGCTAATATGCACAATAGTATTACTATGAGAGTATCATCTGAATACTTTTCTGCTATATTTTTAACACTTGTTCTTTTTATAATACTTTTTGTACCAATTATCTATATTGCTACAGTAGGAGTTCAATATTTATCAACTATTGATGCAAATATTATTACAAAAATTACACATAAAATTACAACTTTAGCCGAAAATATACCAATATTAAATGATTGGCTAAATGAACATTTATCAGATGAGAAGATTTTAGATACAGTAAAAACCTCTACAACAACACTTACAAAAGCAGGAAGTCAAGGTTTTGGATTTGTTAAAAATATCTTTTTTGTTATTGTATTTTATTTTGTACTTAATTTAAATGGTGAAAAGCTTTTTAACCTTATGAGAAATTTTCTACCAATGAAAGATGAAGATGGAAATAAGATTTTAACAGAAATTTCATCAACTATGGAGATAGTATTTTACTCTATATTAGTAACAGCAATATTTGAGGGGATACTATTTGGTGTGATGTCTAGTTTCTTTGGATTTAATGGATTATTATTAGGAATAATATATGGTTTTGCATCACTTATACCTATTATTGGTGGTGCTGTAGTTTGGATGCCTATATCTCTTTTTGCATGGAGTACAATTAATGCAAATGCAGGTATATTTATAGCAGTTTACTCTGTAGTTATTATCTCTATAATAGCCGATACTTTTATTAAACCTATGATTATTAAATATATTAAAGATAATGTATTGAAAAGCTCTGTAAAAATTAATGAGATGATAATATTCTTCTCTATATTAGCAGGTATGAGTAGTTATGGCTTTTGGGGAATGGTATTAGGACCTGCTATCACCTCATTTTTAATTGCAATCTCAAGAGTATATATTGACCTCTATGGACATAATGCCCATAGATAGGTTATGAACTTCCATCATCACTTGGGTCATATTCAACATCATATCTCTCTTGATTTTCACTCTTTTTGAGTTTAGAGAGATATTTAGCAACCTCAACTGTCTCATTTTCATCTAAAGATTTAGCAAAAGAGACCATTATTCCACCAAATGGGCTTCTTGTTTCACCTCTTTTTAGGGCTTTAAGCCGTTTAAGAAGTACCTCCTCTTTCTGACCAATAAGTCTAGGAGCTGAACCCATTCCCTCTGCATAGTTTCCATGACACGAGTTACATGAATTTTCAATATATAACTTCTCGCCCTTTTTCATATCTGTTTGGTTATTATCTGCACATAACATTAATGGTAATAAAAGTAATATTTTCTTCATAAAATAATTATATCTTAATTTTAATAAATTATCCTAGCTAAATATAGCCCATTAGGTGGTGCTAGTTTTGTAGAGTATCTTTTTTTTAACTTTAACTGTGCAAGTTGCTCTTTTATAGTTAATCTATTTAGAGCCACCATCATAGCAAACTCAACCATTATACGAACTTGTGAACGCAAAAATCCATTTGCTTCAAAATATATAATATGGTAATTACCAATTTCTCTATAGTAAGCTCTATATATGGTTCTAATATTTGTATGAGTTAGAGTTCCTGTCTTTAAAAATAGGCTAAAGTCATATTGACCCTCAAATAGCTTTAAAGACTCTTGTAATAACTCTTTATTAAATTTAGGATAATAAGAGATATATCTTTTTTCAAAAACAGATAAAGGTGTGGTTTTAAATATATAGCGATAGACTCTTTTTTTTGCTGAAAATCTAGCATGAAAAGAGTTAGATACAAAAGATATATGTTTAAAAGAGATATATTCTAATTTTCTATTTAAAATCTCTTTTAATCTATTTAAATCTCTCCAAAATGGAGGTAACACAAAATCTATAACTTGCCCAGAGGCGTGAACTCCTGCATCTGTTCTTCCACTTCCATTTATAGAACTCTCTATACCAATAGATATTAGAGCATCTTCAATAGCAGTTGTAACTGTATTTTTAGTCTCTTTTTGCTTTTGAAAACCTCTAAAATATGCACCATCGTAAGCTATAACTGCTTTAACTCTTCTCAAACTACTCATTTCTTAAAACAGTTAAAGGGTCAGTAGATGATGCTTTAAATGCAGGATATAGAGATGATAAGATAACAATAATAAAAGTTCCTATAAGAATAGATACAAAATCAATGGTTGTTAAATCAACTGGTAGTTTAGAAAAACCATAAACATCAGCAGATAGAGATATTACATCAAATGTTGTTAAAATCCATATACCCGTAAATCCTAAAATAGTACCAGCTATAATCCCACTAACTCCAATTACAACTCCTAATTTAAAAAATATCCTCTTTATCTCCCAAGTAGAAGCTCCTAGTGTTCTCATAAGAGCTATTTCACTTCTTCTACTCATTACAGTCATAAGTAGAGATGAGATAATATTAAGTGAGGCAACTAAAATAATTAGTAATAAAACCAAAAACAAGGCTCTTTTTTCCATCTCCATAGCTGCAAAAAAGCTTTTATTTTGTTCCCACCAACCCTCTACTATAACATGAGAAGATAGATTGTTTTTTCTTAAAAATTTTCTAATTTTTTTTATATTTTTCATTGCATGAAGAGAGTAAACATGAATTCCATCATATACACCCTCTCTTCGTTTTAAAATCTTTTCAAATGCCTTAAGCGTAGTATATATAATGGCTTTATCATAAGCTTTAAGTCCAGAATCAAATTGTCCTATAATATTAAATCTTTTTTGAAGTGGCATAGTTCCAAATCCAATAGCTTGTTGTTCTGAAAAGTATAGTGTTAGCTTTTGACCATTATATATATTCATATCATTAGCTAAAGTTTTACCAACTATCATTTTATATTTACTATTTAGTTCTATTGAGTTTTTTAAAGCATCTGAAAATACACTATTAATTTCAGCCTCTTTTTTAAAATCAACACCATAAAGTATAGAGCCATTGACATTTGAGCCACTCTTAGTAATAACTTGTGTTGTATAGTAGGGACTAAATTTTAAATGAGGAAACTCTTTTTTGAGTTTTGATATTAGATTATCATTTGTACTATTATAGTTAGTAGGAATAAGTGTTAAAGGGTAATTCATAACAAAAAGTCTCTTCTGAAACTCTTTTTCAGTTCCATTCATAATACCCATAGCAATCATAAGTACCATAACTCCAGCACTAATACCTAAAAACGCTAATAACATAGAGACAAAGATAAAAGGGTTATCTCTGTCATATTTTAAATAGTGTCTTATTATCTTATGGATAAACTTTTTATTTACATTCATATCTCTATGCTAAAATTCCCTTTTTAGGCCCACTTCTACCACAACAGTGTTTATATTTCTTTCCACTCCCACAAGGACATGGGTCATTTCTTTTTGGTTTCTTTTGACTTCTTATAGGTTTTAACGCAGGAGCTTCACCCTCTTCAAAATCAGCCTCTACCATCTCCTCTTCATTGGTTTTAGCATTTTCTAAATCAGACTCTAACTCATCTAATATAGCCTCCATTCTCTGTTGTTCCTCTTGTGGAGACTCAAAATTAAATTGAACAAGTTGAAGTGTCTCAATAGCCTCTCTTTTAATTCTATCAATTAACTGTATAAAGAGGTTATAGCTATCTTTTTTATACTCTGTTAATGGGTCTTTTTGGTTATATCCTCTTAGACCAATACCAGTTTTAAGAACATCCATCTCATATAGGTGGTCTCTCCATTGAGGGTCAAGAACTTGAAGATATAGAACTCTTTGAACTTCACTTCGTTGCTCTTTATCTAAAGGTTTCATCTTCTCTTCATAACTCTCTTCTAATACATTATGAAGTATATTTTTTATCTCATCATAATCTTTACCCTCAAATAGCTCTTTATCAAAATCCATAGCTAATTTACTGTTTAATAACTCTTTTAATTTATCTAAATTAAAGTCTTCACTTGGTGCACCATTATAAATATCAGACTCAACTAAAAGATAATCAACATACTCAACTCTATTTTCTCTAATTTTACTATCTATATCAAAATTTGGGTCTAGTAGTTGATTTCTAAAGTTATATATAGCTTTTCTCTGCTCATTTGCAATATCATCATACTCTAATATATGTTTTCTTGACTCATAGTGCATATTTTCAACTTTCTTTTGAGCCTTTTCAACTGAACGAGTAACTATTTTAGAGTCAATATATTCACCCTCTTCAACACCTAACTTATTCATAATAGTTCTAATCTTCTCACCACCAAAAATTCTTAAAAGATTATCATCTAAACTTAAATAAAATTGAGAAGCCCCTGGGTCACCTTGTCGTCCTGAACGACCTCTTAACTGATTATCAATTCTTCTACTCTCATGTCTTTCAGTTCCTAAAATATATAGACCACCCAAAGCTTTTATCTCATCAGAAATCTTAATATCAACTCCCCGTCCTGCCATATTAGTAGCTACTGTAACAGCTCCTTTTTTACCAGCTTCTGAAATAATTTCAGCTTCATGTTCATGATTTTTTGCATTTAAGATATTATGTGGAATTTTACTCTTTTTAAGTCTTTCATGTACTAATTCAGACTTTTCAATAGATGCCGTACCAATAAGAACAGGTTGCCCTTTTTCATAAAGCTCTTTTACTTTTCTAGCAACTGCATCAAGTTTTTCTCTTTCTGTATTATAGATAAGGTCATTTTTATCTTCTCTAGCAATAGGCACATTAGTAGGAATTGATATAACCTCTAAATTATATATTTCGGCAAACTCTGTAGCTTCTGTTTGAGCAGTACCTGTCATACCTGCTAATTTTTCATACCCTCTAAAGTAGTTCTGATAAGTAATCTCTGCTAAAGTTTGAGACTCCTCTTTTATCTCAACACCCTCTTTAGCCTCTAGTGCTTGGTGTAACCCTTCACTAAATCGTCTTCCTTCACTAAGTCGCCCTGTAAACTCATCAACAATAATAATCTCACCATTTTGCACAACATAATCAACATCTCTAACAAAAATATAGTGAGCTTTCATAGCTTGGTCTAGGTGGTGAGCCATTGAAGCATGTTCTAGGTCATATAGATTTTCAACTTCAAATAGGTCTTGAGCTTTTTGAAGACCATCTTCTGTCATAATAACTTGACGGTTTTTCTCATCAATATAAAAATCACCCGTTGTCTCTTCAGGCTCTCCTGCTTTTGTCTCTTTTTTCTCACCTTTTATCATCTTTTGCGCTATTTCATCAGCTTTAGCATAATGATTAACATCTCTTTTAACAGGACCTGAAATTATAAGTGGAGTTCTAGCTTCATCAATTAAAATTGAGTCAACTTCATCAACAATAGCGTAAAAATGTCCTCTTTGAACCTTCTCTTCTGCTCTTGTTTTCATATTATCTCTTAGGTAATCAAACCCATACTCATTATTTGTACCATAAGTTATATCAGCATCATATTGAGCTTTTTTAGTTGCCTCATCATATATATCATCTGTTAAACAACCAACCGAGTAACCTAAAAAGTTATATAATCTTCCCATATCATTAGAGTCTCTTTTGGCTAGATAGTCATTAACTGTTACAACATGAACACCTTTTCCAACCATTGCATTAAGACAAACAGCAAGAGTAGCTACAAGAGTTTTTCCTTCACCTGTTTTCATCTCGGCTATTGAGTTTTCATGAAGAACCATACCTCCAACGAGTTGAACATCAAAATGACGCAGACCTAAAACTCTCTTACTAGCCTCTCTAGTAATTGCAAAAGAGTCGTTTAAAACATCATCTAAACTCTTCTCCTCTTTCTCAACAGAGACTTTTAGCTTATTAAAAGCATCTTTTAACTCATTATCAGAGAGTTTTTCATACTTCTCTTCTAGGTTGTTTATTTTTTTTGCTCTTTTTAAGTAGCCTTTGACAATTCTATTATTTTTTGAACCAAAAATTCTTGCTAACATTATATTTATAACCTAATATTAAAATTGAGGTGATTTTACCCAAATTTTGTGTAAAGGTTGATTAGCTTATCTATCAAACCATAATGTTATAATTTCGGATTAAAACCAAAGGGAATAGATGAAAAAAATTATATATGGAAATAGTAACTTTAGAAAAATCAAAATAAATAATAATTATTTGTATATAGATAAAACAGAATATATAAAAAAATTAGAAAAGCTAAATGAGGATTTTGTTATTTTTTTACGCCCTAGAAGATTTGGAAAGTCTCTTTTTCTATCAACTTTACAATACTATTACAATGAAAATAGCAAAAATGAATTTAAAAAACTATTTGGTGATACATATATAGGTAAAAGCCCAACACCATTAAAAAATAGTTATAAAATTCTTTTTTTTGAATTTAGTGGAATTAATATAGATGGTGGAATAGAGGTAATATATGAGGGGTTTAAAGATAATATTAAATCTGCTATCTATCGTTATTTCTCTAATTATGGCTATAGTATAACAAGAGAAAGTTTAGATAAAATAGCTACTCCAACAGGAGTTATTAAATACTTTTTTGATACTGTTAAAGATGATAAAATTTATATACTTATAGATGAGTATGACCAATTTGCTAATGCAATTTTAGCTAATAGTATGGAAGATTTCTTAAATATTGTAGGTAAAGGTGGATTTGTAAGAAGTTTTTATGAGGTACTAAAAACAGCTACACTTTCAGGTACAGTTCAAAAGATGTTTATTACAGGTGTTACACCTATTACACTTGATAGTTTAAGTAGTGGATTTAATATTGTCTCAAATATCTCATATCATAAGGAGTTTAATGCAATGGCAGGTTTTACACAAAAAGAGGTAGAGTATTCATTAAATAACTCTATTTTTAAGAAGTGCAATATAGATAAAAAAGAGTTATTATTAGAAAAAATAAAAAAATGGTATAATGGTTATATATTTAATATAAAAGCAAAAGAGCGAATATATAACTCTACACTCTTAAACTATTTCATATCACAATTTGATTATGATGATTGTACTATGCCTAAAAAGATGCTAGATAGTAATGTAGCAAGTGATTATAGAGCTATTATGAAACTTTTTAATATAGGAGATAGAGAAAAAAACTATCAAATATTACAAAATCTTATAGAAAACAACTCCATTATAGGAACAATAAAAGATAGATATGAACTAAATAGAGAGTTTGACGAAGATGATTTTATGACTCTTATCTACTCAATGGGATTTATAACTATTAAAAATGAGATATTTGATAATATGTATAAATTTGAGATACCAAATTATGTAATAAAAATCCTCTATTTTAACTATTTTGCCATAGAGATAGAGAAGAGAAATAGTATAGAAATTAAAAACTCTATAGGAAAAATTCTATTAAATTTAGCATTAGGAAATATAAATCCATTTAAAACTCAATTAAATAAAGTAGTAAAACTTCTATCTAATCGTGATTTTATGGGATTTAATGAGAAATACTTTCAAGTTATCACCCTATCACTTCTTAGCTTTGCCGAGTTCTATTTTATTGAGTCACAACCTGAAAAAAATAGTAAATATCCCGATATTCTACTAATAGCTAGAGATGAGAGAGTTCCTAATAACTATCTATTTGAACTTAAATGGATAAAAGGAAAAACTAACTATAAAACTATTAAAGCAGATGGAATAAAACAAGTTCAAGGATATTTAAAACTAGATAGTATTAAAAATATTTCTAAGCTTAGAAGCTTTTTACTTATTGGGTCAAAAGATGGAGTGGAGTTTTTGGAGATATAGTAACTTTTATTAATATTTTAAAAAAGCCAATTCCTTTAAATTGGCATAAAATGGAAGTACTATCTAAAATTATAAATTGTATAAATAAGTTACTCCCAAAAAGGCATCATCATTCTATCTCTAGTATAGAAAATTTTAGAAACTTTTTCAAAGCTTTTGAGTTTTTGACTACACTTTAGACAAAATCACCCCGTCTTTTCATACCCTCCACCTACTATAACATCCCACAATACATTATTCTCATGATTTTGCCGATTCTTTTTATCCACTTTAGGGAAAAACATGCCAATATG
>JAMOOP010000144.1 GCA_027065385.1 Campylobacteraceae bacterium
AGAAGTTTGGCTATCAATTTACTAAATATTAATAAAATTTCAAACAAAACACAAGTTCGTAAATTATTTGCTTGGGGGGCTTTTGATTTATTTTCCTTAAAGGGAATTTGATTTTGAATTACCGTGCTAAATTCCTTTGACTAGATAATTTTGATATAATCCAATTTAAGTAAAAGGAATTGGACTATAAGGAGTTTTAGTGTCAATAGCATTAGCAAGGAAGTATCGACCTACTACATTTAATGATTTAATAGGTCAGGAGGCAGTATCTCAAACATTAACTCTAGCACTAGATAGTAATAGACTCTCACACGCTTATCTTTTTTCAGGATTAAGAGGAAGTGGGAAAACATCTACGGCTAGAATTTTTGCAAAAGCACTTATTTGCGAAAAAGGGACAACCTCAAAACCTTGTGAAGTATGCTCAAACTGTATAATGGCTAATGAGTCAAGACATATAGATATTGTAGAGATGGACGGTGCATCTAATAGAAAAATTGATGATATAAGAGAGCTTATAGAACATACTAAATATAAACCAGCAGTTGCAAGATATAAAATATTTATTATAGATGAAGTTCACATGCTTACAAAAGAGGCTTTTAATGCTCTTTTAAAAACACTTGAAGAGCCTCCTAGTTTTGTAAAGTTTATTTTAGCTACTACTGACCCTTTAAAATTACCTGCTACTATTCTTAGTAGAACTCAACACTTTAGATTTAGAAAAATATCACAATCTACACTAGAGAAACATTTAGAACATATATTAGATTTAGAGGGTGTAAATTATAAAAGTGAGGCTATAAAAATTATAGCAAGAGTAGGAGCTGGTAGTGTTAGAGATGCGTTAACTTTGCTTGACCAAGCTATTGTTTACTCTAAAAATTTTATTGATATATCAACTGTTACTAATATGTTAGGTATTATAGAACCATCTCTTTTAGAGACTCTAATAGATAATATTTTAGAAAAAAATAAAACAGCAGTTTTAGAATTTATATCTAAAGCCAATGAGTTTGAAGCAGAGATGGTAATAGATGAGCTTATGCTATATCTAAAAGATATACTACTTAGTGGTTCAAGAAAAATTACACCAACTACTATAGATAGATTTTATAGAGTTTTAGCTGATGGAAAATCACTTTTAAGTATTGGAAGTAATGGAGAGTTTGTTTTATCTTTAACCCTTTTTAAAATGATGGAGGCTTTAGAAATACAAGATATTGATAATATCATACAAACTCTTAAAAATGAGTTAAGTGGTATCTCTTTAACTCCTCCAACTAAGCCTAAAAAAGAGCTAATAGTAGAAAAAAAAGAGGAGATAAAAAAGAAAGAGACTATAAAAAAAGAAGAGCCTAAAAAACCAATAGATATAGGTGAAAATAGATTTAAAAAGCTTATTGAAAAGTTATATGATAGAAACTATGAGTTGGGTGAATGTTTTGAAAAAAATATTACTTATATCTCTTTTATTGGAAATATACTTACATGGAAATCAATAGCATTAGGAGAAGATAGAAAAATATTAAAATATCAATGGGGAATGATTAGAATGTTTGCCCAAGAGGTTTTTGGAGTTGATATTAAAATAAAAAATATCTCAAAAAAATTACCTCCAAAAAAGGTAGAGAGTTCATATATAGCTCCTAAAGATAGTGAAATAGAGTCAGCAAAAGAGAAAGATAATAAAACAATATTAGATGAACCAATGGTATCAAAAGCTTTAGAGCTATTTGCCCCTAAAAAAGTAAGAGTAAAAAGGAAAGATTAGTGAAAGTAGCTAGTATAGATGTGGGATTAAAAAGAGTAGGTTTAGCTTTATGTTTAGATGGGAAAATTGTATTTCCACAAGATGCAATTTTAAGAAAAAATAGAAATCAAGCTTCAAGAGATGTAAAAGCCTTTTTAGATGAGTGGGAGATAGAAAAGGTTATTGTAGGTCTTCCAAAAGGTGGTTCAACCCAAGATGAAATGGAGAGAAGAATTAAACACTTTATATCTCTTTTAAATTTAGATATAAAAATAATATATCAAGATGAATACGGCTCTTCTATTGAAGCAAAAGAGTTAACCAAAGGTCTATTTAGACACAAAAAAGATGGTAAAATAGACTCTATATCGGCTAAAATAATATTAGAGAGGTGGTTAAAATAATATATAATCCTCTACCTCTCAACCTCCCTATCTAACTCTCCTGATTTTAATTTAGATATATACTCTTTTAAATAACCTCTAACATCATCTGAAAGTAGAAGAAGTCCAAATATATTTGGAATGGCTAGTGCTAAAAATAGAATTGAGCTAAAATCAACCATTAAACCAGTATCAACTATTGTAGCAATTACAATAAAGGCTAAAAATATAATTTTAAAGATAAGTGATGATTTAATTCCAAAAATATAAACCCAAGCTCTCTCTCCATAGTATGACCATGAAATCATAGTTGAGAATGCGAACATAAATATTGCAAAGCCTAAAATATGTGGAAACCAACTAACAACTGAACCAAATCCTGCTGATGTAATCATAGCTCCTTGTTTAGATGCTATTGCCATATCTAGTTCAGGAGTTCCACCTGTATATACACCTGTAATAATAACAACTAAGGCTGTTAAGGTACAAACAATAACTGTATCTATAAATGGCTCATATAAAGATACTAAACCTTGACGAATTGGGTATTTAACCCTTGCAGGAGCGTGTGCAATAGCTGCTGAACCAAGTCCTGCTTCATTTGAAAATACTGCTCTTTGGAAACCTTGTACCATTGCTCCAAATATACCTCCTGCTACTGCTGTAGGAGTGAATGCTTCTTTAAAGATTAAAATAAAAGCATCGTCAATCTTACCGAAATTAACAGCTAAAACCCAAAATACCATTAAGATATAGAAAATAACCATAAAAGGAACAATAAACTCTGTTACATGTGCAATTCTTTTAATTCCTCCAATAATAACAAGTCCTGTAATAAAAGCTAAAATAAGTCCAAAAGCATAAGGATAACTTTGAAAAAATGGTATTTCATTTTGCATAATAGCTAATGATTGAGATACTTGAAAAGTATTTCCTGCTCCAATAGCTCCTAATATAAGAAAGATAGCGTAAATATAGGCTAAATATTTACCTAAAGTTCCTAAACCTTTTGTGGCTAATCCTTTTGGTAAATACTCCATAGCTCCACCCATAATAGAGCCATCAGGAAGAAACTCTCTATATTTAATAGATAGTGTAACCTCTGTAAATTTTAGAGTCATACCTAAAAAACCTGCCATTATCATCCAAAATGCAGCTCCTGCCCCACCTAAAGATATGGCAATAGATACAGCTGCTATATTACCAATTCCAACAGTAGCAGATAGTGCAGTAGTAAGTGACTCAAAAGGGCTAATTATTCCTTTATCATCTTTTGTATGATATTTCCCCCTTACAATAGCTAATGAGTGTGGTAACATTTTTAAGTTAACAAATCCCATTTTAAAGGTTAAATATACTCCACCCAAAATAAGCCAAGCCACAACAAAGGGGAAACTAGCCCCCTCTACTGTTCCAAAAAAAATATCAAAAAATAGAATATTTTCAAAAAAGCTATTAATATTTGCAAAAAGTTCGTTCATTTTCTCTCCTAATAATTAATTAACATTGTATAGAAAATCATCTAAAGTTTGCTATAATTTCATAAAAAATAATAATAAAAAAGGAGTTAGATATGAGTAGTGGTTGGGGTTGTCAACATTTGACTAAATTTGAAAATGAAAAAGAGTGGTGTAGATTATTAAAACATAAGTGTAATCCTGGGTGTAATGGGTGTGTATTATATGGAAGATTTCTCTTTTCAGACCCTAACACAGCTTCAAACAAAGCTTATGAAAGGCGAAAAGAGAAAAAAAGAGATGATAATCCATTAAGATAGTTAGAGTTTTAGAAAGTTATCTAACATCTCATGTCCATACTCACTCATAATTGACTCTGGGTGAAATTGAACTCCATATATTGGTTTATCTTTTATCTCTAGTGACATTATCTCATTATCATCTTTACTATAAGATGTAATAGTAATATTATCTGGAACACTCTCTTTATTAACTGTTAAAGAGTGATACCTTGTGGCTCTAAACTCTTTTGGTAAGCCATTAAAAACTATAGTGTCTTGGCTTACTTCCACTTGTGAAGTTTTACCGTGCATCATATTTTTAGCTCTAATTACCTCTCCACCAAAAGCTTGTGCTATGCTTTGATGACCTAAACATATTCCAAATATTGGTGTAGTATCAGCAAACTCCTTAATAACTTCAAGTGTAACCCCTGCCTCGTTTGGAGTAGCAGGGCCGGGAGATATTATAATCTTTTCAGGATTTAAAGCCTTTATCTCCTCTATACTCAACTCATCATTTCTAATAACTTTTAAATTAGCTCCCAACTCCAAACAGTATTGAACTACATTATAGGTAAAGCTATCGTAGTTATCTATCATTAAAACCATTTTAATCCTTTAAATCCTTTTCCCAAAAGAAGTCAATCCAACTATTAGCCTCTTTTACATACCAAGTGGGTGCAATTTTAGCACTTTTTTTATAAAATATAGAGGCACTATAGAAAATAATATTTGGGTATCTACTCTTTAAAGCGTCTAACAGAGCTATAAGTGTATCTCCACTATCGACTATGTCATCAACAATTAAAACTCTTTTACTCTTCTTTAAATTAGGAATATTAAATATATCTACACTATCTAACTTTTTTGTATTATTATAAGATATACTATTTATTGCATAAACCTCTCTAATATTATAATATTCACTTAAAAGATGAGCAATAGTTAAACCTCCTCTAGCTATAGGAATAATTGTATCAAAATCTTTATCTATAATTTTAGTTAAACTCTCTAAATCATCTCTAAATTGACTATAAGAGTAATATACTCTTTTCATCTATTTTCCCCAACCGTGCATTTTTTTAGCTATAATTATCTCATAGTTTTTAAACATATCAATATTATTAATAGCAACAAATAGAGTATCTTCTAAAGATTGCCACCACAACTCTTTTAATTTTAAATCATCTTTTGGTAAAAAGAGAATAATATTACCCGAATTTTTAATATGGCTATGAACCTTTTTTAAAAACTCTTCTCTAATCTCTAAAGGAATAGATGCTGTAATAAATGCAAAATCAAATTGTTTTGCCATATTGACATATCGTCTCTGTTCAAATTTCATTTTATGAACTATGCAAAAGTTACCATCACTATATATCTCTTTTGCTCTATTATAGAACTCATCATCTACTATATTTAAAAGATACTCAAACTCTCTCTCTTTTGCAAACCTCTTTAACTCTAAAGATAACTCCTCTCCACCATCATTAATCTCTAAAAGCCTTGTGGCTGGATAGTTTGGTACTATAGAGAGTAGTTGTTCTATTGCTTTCTTTTCTAAACTTTTCATTTTTTACCTAATTTTTTAAAAAATAATACTGTTAAAATTGTTAAAGTTGGATTTATTGGATTTTTTTAAATTGTGTTATAAGTGGTTACTTCCTAACGGTTGAGTTGAACTACAAGGCGATATTTTCACTTAAAAAACCAAACTCACTTGCAAGTTTATTTCCAAGTAAAAGCCTAAATAACCGTAAGTATAGCCTTGTTAGTTCCTACGATTTGTTGTCTATATTACTTAAATCTAACCTGTAAATTTAATTTAAAATAGTATTTACCATTTTCTTTATAAATATCAAACATTTTATAACGACTTGAACTAGGACTATCTAATTTAATATTGTCAATTAAATATTTATTTACAATATCTTCAAAATATACTAAATCTAGTAAATACACTTCTCCTGTTTTAGTTATAAGTATAATTCCACCATTAACTTCGTTTGTACCATTCCATTTTTCACCAGCTCTCATTCCAAATGTTACCGCATTTGTAAAATCACTAATTTTCTTTTTATAAAAATTATATTCATCATTATTTGATGAAATTAAATTAAGTAACTTTTTAATATCCTTTTCATTATCTTGGTAGGATAAAAAAAGAATATCTGCTAAGATTTTATCTAAATTTGAATCTATAAGTTTTAAGTTATAATCAAAAATATCACTTTGAACTTTAACAAAATTTATTATTGCACTATTTTTTAATAAAAAACGACATCTATCTAATAGTTTTTTCTTAATATTTATCAAATTACTTTGATTCATAATTATAACGTCCCCATTTGTCAAGACCACTTAACCCAACACTCTTATTTTCATAATCTATGATACTTTTCGTAACTCTTGTTGTTGAAATTCCAAATTATTAATATATTTAAAATAAACCTCATTAGGT
>JAMOOP010000145.1 GCA_027065385.1 Campylobacteraceae bacterium
ACATATCAAGGATTTTCGATATTTTTTTGAATTTCACTAAAAACTTTTTAGTGACCACCAGCCTGAAATTGCTATATATATGGTGGATTGATATTATATCACAATTAAAAACACAAGTCAATATTTTAAAATTTTTTTATTATGTAAATATTACTATTTAATAGTATATTTTTCTATAATATCAAATACATATTAATGATACTTCTATATACTCTCTTACTAAATTTATATAACTTTTTTGATATAATATCCAAAAACTATGGATAGTAATAATGAATAACTTAAAACAATTTTTAAAGATAGAAAATAATAAATTTAATAGAAAAGAACTATTTATATATATTTTTATAGCATATCTGTTTACTATTTTTATTAAACTA
Source organism: Campylobacteraceae bacterium (assembly GCA_027065385.1). Classification (GTDB taxonomy): domain Bacteria; phylum Campylobacterota; class Campylobacteria; order Campylobacterales; family Sulfurovaceae; genus UBA1140. The sequence goes on from JAMOOP010000145.1 coordinate 381, forward strand.
TTTCTATATTATCAAATCTATAATAATAGTAGCTATTTTTATAATAATAATGTAATTCCATTATGGACTCCAGATTCTGGTCTTTATGGTTTTTATGCCAATCAATTATTAAGTGGTATCTCATATCCTTTTATTTCAGAGTATATGCCAGGATACCTTATATATTGGATAGTAAATTTAACAGGCTTTTCTATTAATGGTGTTATCTTTTTTGCTCCAATATTTTTTTCTTCATTAGTTGTTATTCCAATTATTTTAATTGCTAATAGTTACAATTTAGCAAAAATTGGATTTTACTCAACTCTATTTGGTTCTATTATGACAAGTTATTATTATAGAACTCACTTAGGTTATTATGATACAGATATGTTAAATGTAGTATTTCCACTATTTGCTATCTATTTTTTAATAAAATTAGTCAATTCTAAAAAAATTATATATGGTCTATTTGCTACTATTTCATTACTATTTTTTCATCTATGGTATCACTCATCTACTACTATTATATTATCAATTTTTACTACTTTTCTTTTATATATATTAATATTTGAGAGAAAAATCAAATATTATAAATACTATCTATTTAGTTTTATACTTGCCTTTTTTATTATATTATCTATAACTAATACTTCTAAATATTTTGATAGAGCAAATGACTATATTGATAAACAGAGTATTATTGAAATTCCATCTAAAAATGGAACTATAAAATTAAAAGGAAATTTAGAGATTGTATCTGAAGCTAGAGGTATTGATTTTTCAATATTTGCACATAGAGTATCTGGTGGTAAAGTTTTTGTTATTTTAGCTTTTATAGGTTATATAGCTCTTTTATTAATATATAAAAGTATGTTTTTAACACTTCCTTTAGTAGTATTATCTTTAATATCTATGTCTGCAGGACTTAGATTTACAATATATGGAGTTCCTATATTTGCATTTAGTCTATTATATGGTGTAGAGTTAATTTTTAGGAGTATTTTTATAAAATTGGGTAAATATTCTAAAAGTATCTCAAATATCTCTATTAAACTATTTCTACTTTTTATTATAACCTCTGCTATTATTAATGTAATTAATTACAATGAAAAACTCTCACCTTTCTATTTCTCTTCAACAGAAGATATAGAAGCATTAAATAAATTAAAAGATACTATTAAACCTAATGATTTTATAATTGCTACTTGGGATTATGGTTGGCCACTTTGGTACTATAGTAATATAAATACAATAGTAGATAATGGAAAACATGCAGAGGATAACTTTATTGTTTCAAAAATACTTTTAAGTGATAATCAACAATTTATAAAAAATGCCTCTCTCTTTTTTGTAAACAGATATAAAAAGAGTAGTTCTTCTAAAATAGTTTTACCTTTTCTCCATGAATACTCTATAGATTATTTAAAAGAGTTAGAAAAGAGTGATTATATTCCACCTAAAAGTAATAAAAACATATATATATTACTTCATAGAGGAATGTTAAGTACTTATGAGGCTGTTGAAGAGGCATCTAATCTTAATCTTAAAACAGGAAAGAATTTTCCATCTAATCTTTATAATAGAATATTTTTGTCTAAAGAGTATAACTCTTCTCAAAAAATATTAAAAACAACTACTCAATTAAGTATAGATATAGAACATGGACGCATATTATCAACAAATCCTAATGAAAATGCTAATGTAAGAGAGATAACTATTGCAAAAAATTCTAAAATAGAGTTTACAAAATCATATAATTCCCCAAATAATATATTTATAGTAACAGATAAAAAAAAGGTATTTATAACAAATAAAAAGTTGTATAACTCATTTTTAATACAAGCTTTAGTTTTTAATAAATATGACCATAAACTTTTTACTGAATTTACAAAAACTAAAAATTTTATAATATTAAAAGTTAAAAATAACTAATTTTAAAAAGGTAGAGGATTATTATATCTATCTTCTACTTCTTCATTTACAATCTCTATCTTTATACTATCACTAGCTATTGCTCCATCATTATCCATTACAGTTAGTGTGATTATATCAGTTCCTAATATAGTAGGAGTATAAGATAACATAGCACCACTAGATAATACATCTTCACCTTTTTTCCACTCATAACTGCTTATTGTTCCATCAGGGTCATTAGCACTTCCCCAAACTGTTATAGGTACATTTATTTGTGCTTTTCTATCTTCTCCTGCATCTACTATAGGTTTTTGATTTTCTATATCAACAGAGTTTGAATTCTTAGTATTATTTGTATCTGCTAAACTACTACTTCCCCCACCACCACAAGCTGTAAATAGTAAAGTAGCTATTAGTAATGTCTCTTTTGTATATTTTAACTTTATCATATTAATACCTTTTTTAATATATTCTACTCTAAAAAATATGAAAATTAAATAATTTTTTTTAAAATAGATATTAATTATTTAAAATTTATAATTTTATTTTATTATTAAAAAAAATATCATACAGAAAAAATTATAACTAAACTATATATATATAATATTATTGTAAAATATTTATAAGCCAAATAAAGGATAAATTATGAAAAGAGTTATATGGTCGTTAAGTGTAGTAGCACTAATATCTTTAGTCAACTGTGGAGGAGGTGGAGCTACTAAAGAGGCAAAAGAGTTACTTCAAAGGATTTTAAATCTAGTCGGTATTCCACAAGAGATGGTTTTAAATATATGTCAAAATGATAACAATAATGGTATTTGTGAAGAGTCCGAACTTCAAGCAAAGGTCACAATTAATAAGGGAGATGATATTGAGACTATTTTTGCAAAAATAGTCAAAAGTGAAGATGGTAAATATCTTTTAGAGACCATTGACCCAACTAAACCTCTACTTTTAGTATTAGAAGATATTGTGAATGTTAAATATAATGACCATAAATTCTCATTTCACTTTAATGGTTTAGAAGATAATCAGTTAGAGAAAGAGTTATCTATCTTTGAGAGTATGATTGATGCAAACCATTTAACTGTAAAAAATGTTGAAGAGGCTAGAAAGTTAAATAATAATAAAGCTCAAGATAAATTTTATGCAATGCTTTTAAAAGCCATAGAGGATAACCTAAATACTTTAGGAGATAGAGTTGCCCAGCCAAAAGTAGATGTAAAATCATCAACATTATCTAAAGAGTCAAATAGTAATCTTGAAGCAGAACAAATTATGCGTGATAACTTAATTGAAACTTCTCGTAATCTTCTTGCTAATGGAATTGAAAAAGAGTTTCCTACTAAAATTAATGCCTGTGGTACAGATGAGAGTTGTATTGATAACAATTTAAATTTACTATATGAAAATATAAAAATTACTCCAGACAGAGCTAAAGAGATTTATCCAATAATTGAGACTAATAATACAGCAGATAGTAATGATACACCTATAGTTGATAATTTTGCAGTACCAACAGGTGCATTTATTACAACTTGGAAAACAACTAAAGAGGGAACTTCTAGTAGTAATCAAATAACAATTCCAACTATTGGAGAGGGATATAACTATAGTGTTGATTGGGGTGATGGAACACACGATACCAATTTAACAGGTGATAAAATACACACCTATAGTAGTGAGGGTAGTTATACTATTAGTATATTTGGAAAATTTCCTAGAATTGCTTTTGGTAAAAATAGTGATGGAAATATGGCGACTATTGAAAATGATGCTAGAAAATTAATTACTATAGTTAAATGGGGTGATATTAAGTGGCAATCTATGGATAGTGCTTTTATGGAATGCACATCTTTAGAAGGAGATGCAACTGATAAACCAAACCTCTCTAATGTAACATCAATGAAATCAATGTTTTATGGAGCAACATCATTTAATGACCCTATAGGTGATTGGGATGTATCTAATGTAACTACTATGAATTCTATGTTTGCTTATGCTTATAGCTTTAATCAAAATATAAGTAGTTGGAATGTATCTAAAGTAACAGATATGAATAGTATGTTTAAAGAAGCAAAAGTATTTAATCAAAATATAGCTAGTTGGAATATTGAAAATGTTAGATATATGCAATCTATGTTTGAAGGTATAGCTTTATCAACTGAAAATTATGATAATCTACTAATTTCATGGAGTGAAAAAAGAGTTAAATCTTCTGTTCAATTTAATGCAGGAAATAGTATTTATAGTTGTGATGGAGAAGATGCACGAGACAAACTTTTAAATCTTTGGAGATGGATTATATTTGATGGTGGAACTACTTGTGGTGATAAATACTCTGATTTATATGATGTACCATAAAAGTATGGAATTTTAGGTAATCTCAAAAAAATTACCTAACTTTAAGACAAAATGCTATTTATCTATACCATTTTCATAGATAAATCAATCCAGTTAGCTTGATGAATAAGAGAGCCAGAAGAGATAGCATCAACTCCTGTTTTTGCAATACTTTCAATAGTTTCTAAAGAGACATTTCCACTAGCTTCAAGCAAAATATGAGGATAGTTTTTATCTCTAAACTCTACAACTTTTTCTATCTCATTATTTTTCATATTATCACACATTACAATATCAGCTCCAACTCTCATAGCCTCTTTTACCATCTCTAAATCTTCACACTCAATCTCTACTTTAGATGTAAAAGGGATTTTAGTTCTAACTTCTCTTATAAAATTATCTAAATTATCAATAGTCTTTAAGTGGGTATCTTTTAACATTAAACAATCATCTAAACCCATTCTATGGTTAATTCCTCCTCCACATCTAACTGCATACTTCTCAAACTCCCTTAAGAGTGGACGAGTTTTTCTTGTATCTAATAGTTTCACATTAAAATTAGCTATCTTTTCTACAAATTTAGCTGTTAGTGTAGCTATGGAACTAGCATGTAGTGCTATATCTAAAATAGAACGCTCTAATGATAATATGGTTTTAGAGTCCCCTTTAATATATAAAACTCTATCACCTATTTTAAAACTACTTCCATCTTCTACTAACCACTCTAAATCTAAACCATACATCTTTGCTAAAGTATCAATATACTCTCTACCTGCAAAAACTCCATTGCTCTTTGCTAGAATATAAGCTGTAACCTCTTTTGATTGAGTAACCCTTGAAAATAGGTCACCTCGACCTATATCTTCAGCTATTAAGCTCTCTATAAATTTCTGTTTTAACATTATTAAAGTTTTCCTAAAATCAAATAAATTTTTGGGCTATTTTATCTAAAAAATCTTCAATAAAACTACTAATAGTTTAATAAATTTTTTATCTTATTAATCTCTATATAATCTTTAGATTTTATTTTAGATAGTTCAATATATATCTCTAAAGATTTCTCTAACTTCTCTCTTGATGAGTTTTTATCAACTGTAGAGTAAAACTCACCATACTCCATTAACATTTGAGCCTGTTTCTCTTTTGTTTTATATCTCTCTAACATTAATTCAAAGTTTCTAAATGCTTTTAAATAACTCTTTTGTGCAACAAGCAAAGTTGTATATCTTTTATCTGTCTCAAAATCTTTTTTTAGATTTAATGATTTTTTATAAAATTCTATAGATTTATTAAATCTATTCTCCAATGTAAATAGGTGTGCTAAGTAACTATAAGATTTAGATACTACCTCTTTATACTCTTTTGGATTATCTTCTTTTATACTATCTACTAATTTAATAGAACTATATAGTATCTCTTTTGCTTTTTTATAATTTTCAAATTTATCTTGAGAGATATATATCCAAGCTATACTATTTTGTACTTTGGCTATATTTGCATTATATTTATTACTTTTACTATCTAATTTTTTATACCCTTTTATTATATCTATATATCTCTCTTTTGCCTCTTTAAACTCTTTTTTATAACTATACTACACTTTAGACAAAATCACCCCGTCTTTTCATACCCTCCACCTACTATAACATCCCACAATACATTATTCTCATGATTTTGCCGATTCTTTTTATCCACTTTAGGGAAAAACATGCCAATAT
>JAMOOP010000146.1 GCA_027065385.1 Campylobacteraceae bacterium
TGATTTTAAATATATTGCACCTAAATGGTGCAAAATCTATACAGGAACAACTCATCAATAATAGATGGGATTTAGATGACTCTATTACTCAACTCTTGAATTTTAGTTTTTAAAGGATTGGGGTGATTATAACACAAAATATTTGGTACAATAGGTTTTTTTAAGAATAAATTTTAAACAATAAATAAAGGAAAAAAATGAACGAAACTGAAAAAGATACAATAATCTTAGAACTTCAAAAAAGAGTAGATAAATTAGAGGGAAAAAATGAAGAGGGGATACCTACTTATAGTTTTAGCTCTATCAAATATACAGAGTTAGAGAGTATCGTCTCTATTAAAAAATCTTTTGATGATGCACCTTTTGAAGATTGGTTAGAGAGTGATATTAATATATCTTTAGAGAGTGCCAATTTTTTAGAAACACTTTTAGGTAAATATGGTAAATTTATTCAAGCCTATAAAGAGGAAACACTTAAAGCAAATTTTATTATTCCTATTATAAATCAAGTAGATTTTCTTTCTATCAAAGATGAAATATCTCCATTTTATGAGGAGATTATTACTTATAAAACAGAAAAGTTTATATTGAGTGGTGCTACCGATTTCAGTATATCTAAAGGTTTAGAATATAGTGAGAAACCCTATTTTTTTATACAAGAGTTTAAAAAAGGAAAAGTTTCAACCGACCCTGAACCACAACTTTTAGCAGAGCTTATAAGCGCTATTGAGTTAAATCAATTTCAAAGTATGAAAGGTGCTTATATCGTTGGGGCTATCTGGAATTTTGTGATTTTAGAAAAGATAGGGACTCATAAATATAGATATAATGTAAGCTGTAACTTTGATAGTACAGATTTTGAAAAATTAAAAGGGATTTATAAAAATCTACTTTTTATTAAAAATGAGATTTTGGAGATAGTAAGAGAAAAATGAAAGATACACAAAATAATATTATACCCTGCACCCACTGCCACCTAGAGTTCAAAGAATCGGTTATGATAAAAGATGGAGATAATCACTTTTGTTGTAACGGTTGTCAAGGTGTTTATCATCTTTTAAGTGATGAAGGACTTGATGGGTTTTATGAGAAGATGGGGTCAAAAACAACTTTAACACCTCAAACACAACAGTATGAAGATTCTCAAAACTTTAACTCTCCTGCTTTTTATGATAGATTTGTTTCAGAAGATAATGATGGTTTTAATAAGGTTTCTTTGATTATAGAGGGTATTCACTGTTCTGCTTGTGTGTGGTTAAATGAAAAAGCATTGCATCAGATGGATGGGATTATTGAAGCTGATATTAATTTTACAAATAATAAAGCGACTATTGTTTGGGCTGAAGATGTTGTAAAATTATCTGATATTATAGATATGATTAGAGCTATTGGTTATAATGCTTATCCTTATGATGCGTCTATTCAAGAGGCTAAGGCAAATGCTGAACGTAAAGATTATTATCTTCGTATGACTGTGGCTATATTTGCTACTATGAATATTATGTGGATAGCTGTTGCTCAATATGCTGGGTATTTTACAGGTATCGCTCAAGATATGAAAACTATTTTAAATATCGCAGAGGGTGTTCTTGCTACTCCTGTTTTAGTGTATAGTGGTTGGATATTTTTTCGTGGTGCGTATTATGGGCTGAAAAATAGAGTTGTCAATATGGATTTACTTGTTGCAACTGGTGCTTTACTTACCTATATCTATTCTCTTTATATAACTATTATTCAAAGTGGAGAGGCATATTTTGATTCGGTAACTATGATTATTACTTTTGTTTTGATTGGAAAGTTTTTAGAGGTTCTTAGTAAGAAAAATGCAGCAGATACATTAGATATTATCGGTAAAAATCTTCCTAGTGAAGTGAAAATTGTAAAAGATGAAAAAATCATCTCTTGTAGTTTAAATGATGTAGCAGTTGGGGATATTGTAGTGGTTTCTTCAGGGGAGAAAGTTCTTTTAGATGGGACTATTGTAAAAGGAGATGGCTCTTTTGATGAGTCAAATCTTACGGGAGAGAGTGAACCTATCTATAAAAATATAGGCGATAGTGTTGTAAGTGGAACTATCAGTATCGATGCAGATATTCATTTTGAAGCTACTAAAGATTTTCAACATTCTACACTTTCAAATCTTGTATCACTTTTAGAGAGTGCTATCACAAAGAAACCAAAAATAGAACAGATGGCAAATAAACTTTCAGAGTATTTTTCTACAACTATTTTACTGCTTTCACTCTTTACATTTATAGGGTGGTATATCTATCCAAATAGTTTTGAAATCTCTTTTATGGTTGCAATATCAGTTATAGTTATAGCCTGTCCTTGTGCTTTGGCACTTGCTACACCTGTTGCTACTTTAGTTGGATTGAGCTTAGGTGCAAAAAAAGGGATACTTTTTAAAGAAGCTGGACATCTTGAAACTATGGCAAATGTAGATACTTTAGTCTTGGATAAAACAGGAACTATTACGGTGGGTAAACCAGAGGTTATTAAAGAAACAGTTTTCAAAGAGTTTGATAAAAATCTTTTATATTCTCTTGTAAAATCTTCTAAACACCCTGTTGCATTAGGTATTTTAAAATTTATTGTAGATGATGAGATAAAAGAGAATATTTTAGATGAGTATAAACAGATAGCATCAGCAGGAATAAGTGCTAAACATAAAGATAAAACTATCTTTGGTGGAAATTTAAAACTTATGAAAGAAAATAGTATAGAGATACAATATGAAAGTGATAATACTATTTTTTACTATGCCGTAGATAATGAAGTTGTAGCTATCTATGAGTTAAGAGATAAGATAAAAGAGAATGCAAAAGAGCTAGTAGTTAATCTTACAAAAAAAGGTATAAAAATTATAATGCTTACAGGAGATAATGACAAAACAGCGCAGAGAGTAGCTGATGAGGTTGGGATTAAAGAGTATATATCGGAACAAACTCCAAAAGATAAATCAGATTTTATAGAACAACTTCATAACGATAAAAAAACTGTGGTAATGGTTGGAGATGGTGTAAATGATATATTAGCATTAGCTCAAGCCGATATAGGTATAGTTATGGGAAGTGGAAGTGATATAGCCGTAGATGTAAGTGATGTAGTATTATTAAATGATACTCTGAAATCTTTAGAAGATGCCTTTAAAATTTCTGCTACTACTTATGGATTGATAAAACAAAATTTAGCTATCTCTTTTATTTATAACTCTATTACTATACCTTTAGCGATGGCTGGGTTTGTTATACCTTTAGTGGCTGCTATTTCTATGAGTGTGAGTTCTTTGTTGGTTGTTGGGAATTCTATGAGGATACAGTATAAATGGAAAAAAGGATAAAAAATAAATTTAATATCAAAGGAAATAATTAATGTCTAATATAATTAAAGCATTTATAAATATAGTAAATAACCATCATGTAAATATTACAAATGTAACTCAAGGTAATAATAGAGCAAATAATATGGGTGAAGGATTCGAAACTTATATTAAAGATGTTTTTGCAAATACTACGGATGAAACTGATGAACAACTAAAATTAGAGAGATTATCAAAAATCTATTCGTATCAAGGTAATAAAAATAATCCACCAGATTTAATGTTAAGAGATAGTGATGCCATTGAAATTAAAAAATTAGAGTCTAAAAATAGTGCTATTGCTTTAAATAGTTCCTATCCTAAATCTAAATTATATGCTGATAGTCCAATGATAACTAAATCTTGTAAAGAGTGTGAAGAATGGAACATAAGAGATATGCTTTATGCTGTTGGATATATCAATCAAAATCATTTAAAATCTTTATGGTTAGTTTATGGAGATTGTTTTTGTGCAGATAAAGAAACGTATGAAAGAATCAAAAATACTATTTCAAGTGGAATCATAACAATATCTAATGTGGAGTTTACTCAAACGAAAGAGTTAGGAAAAGTTAAAAAAGTAGACCCCTTAGGAATAACTGATTTAAGAATTAGAGGTATGTGGCATATTGAAAATCCAAATAAAACTTTTAGCTATATTTATACTTATGATGATTCAAAAGAATTTCAATTAATATGCTTAATGAAAAAAGAAAAATATGATTCTTTGCCAAGTGAAGATAAAGAAGCTATAGAAAATATAGAGAATGACAAGGTAGAAGTGAAAGATATTAAAATTAAAAATCCTAATAATCCAGTTCAACTAATAGACGCAAAACTATTAGTTTTTAAAGTTTAATCTTATGAATATTATATCATTGTTTTCAGGAGCAGGTGGTTTAGACTTAGGTTTTGAACAAGCAGGTTTTAAAACTATTTGGGCAAATGAATACGATAAAGAAATTTGGGAAACATTTGAAAAAAATTTTAAAGATACTATTTTAGATAAAAGAAGTATAGTAAAAATTCCATCAAGTGATATTCCTGAAACATTGGGACTAATCGGTGGGCCTCCATGCCAAAGTTGGAGTGAAGCAGGGAAATCAAGAGGAATAAATGATGATAGAGGACAACTGTTTTTTGAATTTATACGAGTATTAAGAGATAAGAAACCACTATTCTTTTTAGCTGAAAATGTGTCAGGTATGTTAGCCCCTAAACATTCAGAGGCATTAGAAAATATAAAAAATCATTTTATAGATAGTGGATATAATTTATCTTTTAAATTAATGAATGCTCATAATTATGGTATACCTCAAGATAGAAAAAGAATATTTTTTATAGGTTTCCGAAACGATTTAAATATTGATTTTAAATTTCCAGCCGAAAGTAAAGAAAAAAAATTTTTACAAGATGCTATTTTTGATTTAAAAGAGAGTGCCTTAGCAGGGAAAGAAAAAAATTATACAAATGGTGATAATTGTAAATTAGATAACCACGAATATATGATTGGTGGTTATTCATCTATGTTTATGTCAAGAAATAGAGTTAGAAGTTGGGATGAACCATCTTTTACTATTCAAGCAGGTGGACGACATGCACCATTACATCCACAAGCTCCCAAAATGCTTTTAGTAGAACAGAATAAACGTATATTTGTGCCATCTAAAGAGAATTTATATAGAAGATTGACAATTAGAGAGTGTGCAAGAGTACAGACATTTCCAGATACACATAAATTTTATTATAAAAATTTAACGGCAGGTTATAAGATGGTTGGAAATGCTGTTCCTCCTAATTTAGCTTATATTTTAGCAAAATCAATAATTCAATATTTAAAATAAAGGATAATTTATGGATAGTTGGATAATAGTAATGATGCTAACAGCATCACTTTTTCTAGGAGCTTTAGCTCTTTTTGCAGTTTTATGGGCTATTAAAAATGGTCAATTTGATGATGAAGAGAAGTTTTTAAATGGAGCTAAATTTGATGGTGTTGATGATTTGAATGATGCTGTTGAATTGGAGAAGAAAAGAGAGAAGTTAAAAAGAGATTACAGACCTGAATAGGTCTGTAAGAAAAGAAATTATTTACCGATAGTGTGAGAAAAAGCCTCTAAATCAGCTGGTGAATATCTACCAACTTGACCTTTCATTAGACCTTTCATTGGACCACCATAAGAACCATTTTTGTAACCTTTAAGAGCAGTAGCGATTTCAGCATGAGTCATATCTTTAACAACGTGAGATTTACCAAGAGCTTTTTTCTCCCAGTGCTTACCATGACAACCCATACATGCATTACCATTTACTGCTGCCATTGAAACTGTTGCTAGTGCTAAAGTAGCTATTGAAGCAATTACGATTTTTTTCATATTATTTCCTTTGAGTTAAAAATTCTGAAAACATTATATAGACTTGAATCTTAAATACTTGTTAATGAATTTAAAGGTATTATAATATTTAGAAAAATTATTAATGGATGTGAAGATGAGATACACAAAAGATGATTTTAGGGATAAAACAATTTTAATTACAGGTGGAGCTGGATTTATCGGTTCAAATTTAGCTTTCTATTTTCAAAACAATCATTCAGATGCAAAAGTTGTTATTTTAGATAGCTTTAGGAGTGGAGAAACACTTTCTAATGGTAATCTTAAAAGTTTTGGACACTTTAAAAATCTTTTAGGTTTTAGAGGGGAGATAATTAGTGGAGATATAAATGATAAAGATATTTTAAAGCATTTAGAATTGAACTATAAATTTGATTATATATTTCATGAAGCAGCTATATCAGATACAACAGCTTTAGAACAAGATTTAATGATTAAAACAAATGTTAATGCTTATAAAGATTTATTAGATTTAGCAATAGTTCATAATGCAAATATGATTTATGCCTCTTCAGCTGCAACCTATGGAGATGCTCCCTCTCCTCAAAAAGTTGGTTTTGAA
>JAMOOP010000147.1 GCA_027065385.1 Campylobacteraceae bacterium
AGTAATTATTCTATAACCAGCACTTTTACCTTTATTGTTATCTCTATTTTTTATTCTAACTTTATAGGTGTTATTTCCTAGTTCAGTTCCAATAAAAAACTTTTTAAGTCTTGCTCCACTCTTTTACCTGATTGCATCTCTTTAATTTCTTGCATACCCTGTTTAATAGATGCTTTAATTTTATAAGTTTTTATATATTGAAGCATATTCTCAACAAATGCTGATTGTTTGCCATTACACTCTTCTTTATAGAAATTTTCAATCTCTTTATTATCAATATTTAATGCTAATATTTTGAATCCTTTATCTCTAACTCTCCTCTATGGCTAGGTGTTACAAGTTTTGCTTTTTGTACTTTGTTAAATTCTGCAACGCCATAATGTTTAGGGTCTTTTACGTAGTAACCAAATACAGTAGCTTTATTTTCTATTTTTATACTCTACAATATTTAATAAAATAGTTTCAATTTTATTAAATACATCAATTGCTATTTTTATACCATCGATAACATCATCTTCATTATTTGGATATTCATGAGTTAGTTTATTTCTTAATTTTCTATATTCCATCCAGTCCATAGAATTTTCAATTATTTCAAATTTTTCAAGCTTATCTAATATATCCAACAAAGACATATTATCTTTATACTCTCCAATTTCATCTAAAAAGAGTTTAAACAACTTTTCACCCATCATATCTTGTAGTTTTATAAATCTATATATAAAAGTATCAATAGTTTTTATCTTTTCAAAATCTTCAAAAATCTCACAATCTAAGGTTTCCCATTCTTTTATCTCTTTTAATGCAGATTTTGCTCTTTTTCTATGTAAGTTTACTTTTTCAACAATATCATTTATCATAATACAATCCCTTCTTCTATGGCTGTTTTGAAAATTGGCTGCTCTTTACTAAAAGGTGTTTGGAAAAGCATATCTATTTTTCTAGTTATCCCTTCTATCTCACATTCTGCCAATATTTTAATCTGTTTTTGGATATCAATATTCTCAGTAGTTTGCACCAATATATCTATATCTCCCCCTCTTTTTTCATCATAAACACGACTTCCAAAAAGGATTATCTTAGGTTCTTTAATATATTTGAAAATAGTTTTCTTTAAAATTAAGATAGTTTCACTTGATAATCTCATTTATCTTTCTCCTTTGTTTGAAATAGAGTAAAGCTTGGGGTTAATTTTATTCTTTCTAGCTCAATCACTCACTATAAAAAACTTCATCTTCAGTCTTATCAATAAACTCATACTTAATAGTATTTGCTAGTCCATCTTCAAGTTTAACTGGTGCTACAAATCCACTCTTTGCTACACTTGTATTAAACATACTATCACTACAAAACTTTTATCAAAATTATAAAATTGCTTTAATTGTTCTTATATACTTCCCAATAACAATGCTCTCATCAAACTCTCTAACCATTTTCTCACGACCTGCTTTACCCATCAAAACTCTTTCATCATCAGATAAGCCTAACATCATCTCCATCTTATCAGCTAAGTCCTGAGCATTTCGCACTTCACATAAGTATCCATTTAGACCATCATCTACAACATCACGACACCCAACATTGTCCGTTGTAATAATTGGCTTTTCCATACTAGCACTCTCTAGTAGTATTCTAGGTGTTCCTTCTCTGTAGAATGAAGGTAAAACAACACAGTCAGCTTTAGCTATCTCCACTTTTACATCATCACTTACACCTAAGTAGTTTACATACCCAGCATCTACCCACTCTTGCATCTGCTCTTTAGATACTGCACTATGGTTATCTACATCAAGGAAGCCTAACATTTGAAACTCTACATTTTTATATTTTGCTTTTATTAGTTTAGATACTTCTACATACTCTCCTATACCTTTATCCCATAGCATACGAGCAACAAGTAAAAATACAAATCTATTGTTCTCTTTATTATGTTCAACAGGAATAAACTTCCCTGTATCTACACCACTTCCAGGTAAAATATCACACTTGACTTTTTCAACTAAACCCTCACCTATAAACATATCAAAATCATCTCTATTTTGAAAAAATATTTTATCTGCTTTACTTTGTGAATATTTATAGAGCCATTTGGCTATTTTTGTTACAAAGTTTTGCTTTATAAAAAGTGTTCCTAGCCCTGCAATATTGTTTATAGTTTTAATACCCAGTAAACTACAAGCAATAGTTCCGTATATATTTGGTTTAATAGTGTAGTGAAGAACAACATCTGGTTTTATATCTTTGTAAAGCTTATAAAATACTATGGTAGTTTTTATATCTTCTTTTGGATTTGTACCTTTGTTGTTCATATAAATATCGTGATACTCAAACTCTTCACTTAACCTATCACTGTACTCATCATAAGGTGCTATTAACACCACTTCATATCTAGCTTTTTTTATAGCTCTTGCTAAGTTAAACCTAAAGTTAAAAAGACTCCATGATGTATTTGATACTATTGCTATTTTTTTATTCAATGTCTAAAGCCTTTTTATATTTTTCTATTATTTTTTCCAAACTAAAATCATAACTTCTCTGTTTTGCTTTTTTAGTTAAATCAACTCCAAAATCTTCATGACTTAAAATATATTCAATATGTTGTTTTAATTTGTTTTTATCTCCCACATCAAATAAAAGTCCATATTCATCATCTCCTAGTATCTCTCTTGGACCACTTACACAATCACTTGAGACTACTGGAATTTGGCAAATCATAGCTTCTACTAAAACATTTGGAAAACCTTCGCTTTCACTACAACTTACAAATATATCACTTTTAGACATATATTTATAAGGATTTTTTACTTGACCTAAAAAATGAACTCTATTTTCTACATTTAATTTTTTAGATAACTCAATTAAGTTATTTTGTTCATCTCCATCACCTAAAAATATAATTTCTACATTATCAGCTAAATGAACCAATATTTCAATAAGTTCATTATTTCTTTTTAAAGCTATAAGTCTTCCAACAGAAACTAAATATTTTTTATCTGTATGAAAAATAAAATCATCTACTTTTTCATTTGATAATTGTTCAATATATCTTATATCATAAGGATTATTTATAACTATTTGTTTATTTTTAAAGGCAAAAAGTTTTTGCATATCTTCTTGCATACCTTGAGCTTTTGATATAATAACATCAGCTTTAGCATATAGAGTTTTTATAAGCCATAAGTTTAACTTACCATTTAAGCCTAACTCTTTATATCGACTAACTCTTCCAGCAGTTACTACTTCTCCCTTATGTTTAGCACCAAATAATTTAGCCAATACATTAACATAATTTGCTCTAAATATATGACTTTGAATAAGTTTAATATTATTGTTTTTTATATAGTTTTTTAATCTCCAAGCTAAAATTGGAATATATAAAAGTTTTTTTATTCCACTTTCACTTCCATTAAACTCACTTAGATAAGTTTTTTTTACTTCTTGTGGAAGAGTATAAAATTCATTTTCTTCTAAAAAGATTACTTCTACTTGATAGTTTTGAACAACTAACTCTTTAACAATAACAGATAAAACTTTTTCTGCTCCTCCTGAGGAGAGGGAGTTTATTAAAAATACTATTTTCTTCAAAATACAAACTCCAATACATTTCGATAAGGTATCCAAGAAAATTTGTGAGAGGCAAATAAAAGCCATACAAATAAAACACCGCTATATAAACTTACTAATGCCAAAAAATATATCTGTTTTAACTGTTTATTTTTTATCAGATATACAACTCTACTAAATACTATAATTTGTAATGGATAAAAATACAACATCACTCTATCTACCATCGTAGATGAACCAGTGACAAGCAAAACAATAAACATTACTAAACTTATATATGCAAATAATTTCCAGATATATGCATCATCATAAAATTTCATCCATTTACTATAATATATAAAAAAAAGTATAGATGCTAATATATTTAAACCTACTCTTATAATTCCCCCACTTGATTTCATAGCATCAAGTACATATACTCTCCACATAATTAATAATTCATTTTGCAATAGAGTAAATAATAATACTAAGATACTTACAATAAACAAGAACATAGTTATTAAATACTTTTTAGGAATATTTTGATTTGTGAAAAATACTATACTACCTAAAATGGCACTCTTATGAAATAATATAGCTAGTATAAAAAATAAAACAGATTTAAATACCTGTTTTTTATATATAGCGCTATATACAACCATAAGCATACCAAGAGCGATAGCCTGTCTAGTATAACCCATAGAAACTATCATAATAAGATAAGGAAAAGAGATTAGTAATCCATATGAATATTTAATTTTAAAAGTATTGAAAAAAGTATATAAACCATAAAGAAACAGCAATGCAGATATAAAATTCACTCCATATATACCCATACCTAAACTATTTGAAAAAAGGTTTATAAGTGAATATCCAATATCTGTTCTAAAAATATTATTTTGAATTTGATCAAACATTGCCAAATACTGAAACCAATCTCCTCCAACTTCATATCTGAGACCAATAAATATTATTAAAACAAATAGAAATAAACTAGAAAATAGTTTTTTAACTTGGTTATCTACTCTAAAATTGAAAAATGAAATTAAAATAGTAAAGAATATAGTAATATATACACTCATAATAAATCTTCATATTTAAAAATTATATTTTTTAATGAATACTTGTCATCAATATTTTCAACTATTTTCTCTTTATCCCACTGATATGCTTTAGCTTCTTTTATTTTATCTGCTAATTTTTCTATATCGCCGCACTCAACTAAAAAACCATTAAGTCCATTTATTATAATCTCACCCGTTCCTCCTGGACATTCATATGCCACTACTGGCAATCCACAAGCATTTGCTTCAAGAACGACATTTGGAAAACCTTCATATCTTGAACTAAGTACCATCAAGTCAGCTTGAGCCATATACTTATATGGATTATCTTGAAATCCTAAAAAATGGATTCGTTGAATGATATTTAAACTCTGTGTTAATTTAAATAAAGTTTCTTTTTGTGAACCATCTCCTATTAAATATAATTCAAAATTATTATTTAACTGAGCAAAAGCCTGAATCAATAAGTCATATCCTTTTACCTCTTCAAGCCTTCCTACCACTATTATATTTATTTTATTTTTATCAAATAATATTTCTTTTGTACTTGATGATTTATTTATTTTATCTATATCAACGGGATTATTAATAACTACTATTTTATTATTATCTGTATCGAAATTATCAATTAAATCTGTTTTCATATAGTTTGATTGAGATATGATGAGATCATAATTATTGTAAAAATATTTATAAAGCATAATAGTAAAAAACTTAAATTGACTATTTTTTAATCTTTGCGATGGAATACTTGTCTCTCTTGCTATATATTTAATATGTTTAGGCAAAAAAGGTATCATCACAGCCAACATTAGGTTTACATGGGCAATACCTGAAAAAACTATATTAGGATTTATAGTATTAATAAGTTTATATAATTTAAAAATACCTTTACGAATATTTGAAACATTTAATTTATGGATTAAAATATCATTATTAATTGTATTTGCTAACTCATCTCTTTCTTGAAACACAACTAACTCTACTTTATACTTATCTCGATCAATATTATTCATAATATTGATTAAGACTCGTTGTGCTCCACCAAAATTAAGTTGATGTATAACAAATAATATTTTTTTCATCTATTTAAATCTCCTTAGAAACCAATACATTTTTTCAAAAATTATATTTAATATACAAGTTTTTTTATATTTCAATTTATCTATATTTATAAAATTTTGATGATTTTTTTCTATAAAAATTTCTAAATCATTAAACTCTTTCTCACTCATCTCATTTGGATGGAAACATCCCGTCCAGACTCCAAAAGGCATTTTTCTAAATCTCCATACTTGTTGAGGAATCCAATTAAATTTATATTTTTTAAAAGGAAATAGTGATATTCCATCACTAACTATTTCTATGCTTGTATATTCTTTTAATGCTTTTAAAGTATTTTCATCAAAAGTATGCGATGGGGCTACCCATATATTGGCTTTCATTTTATTATCTTGAAATATTTTCCATCCATTCTTTATTTTATTTGCTTGTTCTTCAAAAGAGAGTCCCGCAAATTCTGATTTATTATTAAAAGGAACTAATCCTGAATTTTTAGAAATATAAACATGGTCATATCCATGTAAAGCTATATGCCACCCCTTGTCTTGCCAATCTCTTACTTTATTCCAAAATTTTTCATCAAAAGTATCTTTCATTTGTTTAGGATCATTATTATTTGGTATAACTGCTACTATTGGTTTTATACCATACTTATTACAAATATTTTCCACTCTTTGCCATCTGTTTTTATCCATGGTTGGACAGGCATCATCAAATCTTACTATATATTTGGCACTCATGACATCCACTTTTCATACCACATTTCAAACATTAAAATATTCCAAAGTTTTCTACTATTTGTATTTGTTCCATCTAAAAAACTATCTCTTAAAGAGATAATTTCTTGCACATTAAAAATACCTTCTCTTTGCAATCTCTGTTCATCCAAATAATGCAGAAACATCTCTTTAAGTTCATCTCTAAACCATTCCATCAGAGGAACTCCAAAGCCCATTTTTGGTCTATCCATCATCTCTTTTGGTAAGTATTTATGAACTACTTGCTTGAGTATCCATTTTTTTTTTCCATCTCTATATTTAAACTCATCTGGTAATCTTGCCGCAAACTCTAAAATCCTATAATCAAGCAATGGCTCACGACCTTCTAAACTAACACTCATAGTAGCACGATCAACTTTCGTAAGTATATCATCTGGCAAATATGTTTTATAATCCACCATCAATATCTGCTCTAAATTACTTAAATTCTCTATATCTATATCAAAATTTGTTTTTAATTCTTTAACATCTTTACTTAAAAGTTTATTTATCTCACTTTTTGTAAAAAGAGAACTTGTGTATTTCATCGTTTCAGCACTATTTTGTGCTGTTAAAATATCTTTTATTTTTTCATATTTTGTATCAAAATTATAAATTTTATTTCTGAAAGGTATGAATTTAGGATCTATTGTATCCATAAAAGATGCGAATCCTTTTTTCATTACTAAAGGGTACTTATTAAAAAGGTTATAGTATTTTAAAGTCGTATCATATTTACCATATCCTGCAAAGATTTCATCTCCTGCATCAGCACTTAAACTTACTGTTACATCTTGTTTAGCTAATTTACTTACAAGTATAGTAGGAATTGCACTACTATCACCAAATGGCTCATCATAAATCTCTGCTAAAGTTGGAATAATTTCAAGAGCATCTTTTTGAGTACAGTAGTACTCTGTATGGTTTGTACCCAAATGCTTTGCAACTTGTTTTGCATATGGAGCTTCATCAAAACCTTTTTCTTTGAAACCTATTGTAAAAGTATTTATTTTTTCTTTTCTATTTGCTTGAAGTATTGCAGCAACTGCACTACTATCATATCCTCCACTTAAAAATACTCCCACTGGAACATCTGAAACCATTCTATACTCAAAAGCAGAAGTTAACAATTTATCTAATTCCTCTATAGCTTCATTTTCATCTAAATTTAATTTTGGTTTAACATAAGCAGTTACAACATCCCAATACTTATAGATATTTATATCTTGTGTTTTTAAATCTAATTCAAGATAGTGTCCTGCTTGTAATTTATGAGTATGATTAAAAATTGAATATGGCTCTAAAATATACCCATATTGCAAAAACTGTCCCAAAGCATCATAATTTATCTCTTTTTGAAACTTTGGATACTGATGAAAACTTTTTAACTCACTAGAAAATAAAAAATTATTATCTTTAAAATAATAATAAAGTGGCTTCACACCTGCTCTATCTCGTATAAGTATGAGTTTATTTAACTTTTTATCATAAATACTTATAGCGAACATACCATTAAATCTATCGACTGCTTTGATACCCCATTTATGATAAGCTTTTAGTATCACCTCTGTATCAGAATCAGAATCAAAAGTATATCCATCTTTTTCAAGTTCAACTCTAATCTCTTTAAAGTTATATACTTCTCCATTGTAAACTATCTCATACTCTTCAAAAGCCATAGGTTGATGACCGTGTCTTGAAAGGTCTAATATAGAAAGTCGTCTATGACCCAAGCCTACAGTTGCATTATTGATTTCTATAAAACTATATCCACTATCATCTGGACCTCTATGATGAAGCACATCAGTCATTTTTTCTAAAGTTTTTTTATCTGATTTTTTATTAAAATCACAAAATCCTGCTATTCCACACATTATTTTTTTACCTTTCCAAATGTTAGATAATAAATTATTAAAGAGATAATTGCTTTTAAATTAAAATTTATTTTAGCACTAGCAATTGTATAATCTATATAATTTACTTTTATCAATCTCAATGCTCTAATATTCTCTGAATATCTATATAAAATTTCATTTTGATATTGTGGATATTTTCCAAGTAAAATATTACAACTATTTAAGTGGTCTAACTCATTTTGCATGAATATTTTTGAATCTTTTTTTGTAACATTATTATGATGTCTTCTGTATCTTCCTAGCACTTCATTTATAAAGTTAATTGTTCCACCATTTACCAAAGTCTCTACCCAATACAACCAATCTGAAGCTACAGGTATTCTTACATCAAATCCACTTTTTGGAGTATTAGAATTTCTAACCATTGTAGAACATGCTCCATTAAATGTACCATATTTTATAACTACTCTAACATCACCTTCAAGTTTCTGTTCATTATTAAAATAAAATAAAGTTTTATCACTATCAGAATCAAAAACATCCAAATCATGATAACAGATAGAACACTTTGGAGTGTTTTCCATATATTCTACTTGTTTTCTTATTTTACCAGGTAACATCAAATCATCTCCTCCCATCCATGCAATATACTTTCCATTACATGCAAAATGAGCTAAGTTAGAATTTTTTGTAATACCTTGATTTTTTTCAGATAGTTTTAATATAAATTTATTAGGATACTTTTTATCATACTCTTGTAGCATCTCTTGCGTTCCATCTGTAGAAGCATCATCTGCAACAACTATCTCAATATTTGGATAATCTTGCTCTAAGATAGACTCTATACACTCTCTTAAATATTCTTTTTGATTGTAAGTTATGATGGCTATGCTTACTATTGGGTGTTCTTGCATAAATTTCCTTTTAAAAGTTTATACATTTTAATAAAATAATATGAAATTTCTTTATTCGTATAAATAAAGACAAATTTCAATAGTAGTTTGAAATTAGTAATTTTTAATGTCTTAAAATATTTCTCTTTTTTCTCTTTTTCTACTATTTGATATAATTTATTAAAGTTATCCATATCTAGATTTTTCTTATTACAAACAAGTTGTATTTTTAAACTAAACAAGGTATTTAAATTGAATTCTGATATAATGGAGAGCTGATATATGTCGAAATGATTTCGAACTGCCAAATCATATAAAAGTTTATTTGTTAACAAAACTCCAAATTTTCTACCTGAAAAGGTATTTGTTATGGAACTTGGATTTGCTCTATAATAATATTTACCTTTACTTGTGACTATTTTATTAGCATTTAACAATAAAATTCTAGTAAGATATTCGTCTGCATTATAATTATTAATATTTGAAATATCTGTTAAAGCATATTTCTTTAAATAATTACTTTTGTATAAATTTAAACCATGAACACTCCATGGAAAAGTTCTTAAAAAGGCAGCTCTAGGTGCTATCTCTTCATTTATTTTAATATTATGTTTGTTATTAAAATTAAATTCATTTTTAGAAGTATAATTTGAAATTAAAATAGGCATAACAATGTCTGCTTGAGTATCTAATGCTACTTTAAGCATTTCTTCTAAATTATCTGGACTTATTTTATCATCTGAATCTAATAAGGTTATAAAATTGCCATTACTATTTTGAAATCCTATTTTTCTTGCCTGCGCTGGACCACTATTATTTTGAGTATAAACATTAATATTAAAATACTCTTTGGCATATTGTTTTAATATTATAAGAGAATCATCGGTTGAACCATCATCAATACAAATCAGTTCCCAATTTTTGTATGTTTGTTTTAGTACAGAATCTATAGATTCTTTTAAAAAAAATCTACTATTATAAACTGGCATTATTATAGATATAAGATTGTTTTTATTCATGAATATCCTTTTTTAGTATTATTTACTTCTATCATATGCATCAATCATAGAATAAGATGAACAATTAACAATTCTTATATTTTGTTTCTTAGCATAAATATCACATAACTCATGTGCATGAAAAACAATACTCATTCCTCTTGTTTCACTATACATTGTGGAAGGAATTATCTTTTCTGGATTTTTCATTAATCTTTCTATTGTATCTTCACTATTGAAATGTTTAAATCTAATGATTAACTCATTATTTTCTTGATCAACATCAATATCTTTATGAAAGCTCATATCGGCACCATAAATGTTTATAGTTGTATAGTTTGACCAAATAGCTAGATATATAGCATATATTATTATCATTAAAATCCAAATTATTGATATATCCACCATCTCTTAGTGTGCAATCTAGTATTTTAATATTCATCTTTATATCTCCCTCTTAAGCATGTTTATCCATCTTTTTAAAATTTTCATTTTTTTTCAACAATTCTTCATATTTGCCACTATCTACAATCTTTCCGTTTTCCATAAAATATATTAAATCACATTTTCTTATAGTCTTTAATCTATGGGCTATCATTATAATAGTTTTTTGACCACTATAATCGTCAATTGCATCCATAATTATTTTTTCAGTGATACCATCCAATGCACTGGTTGCTTCATCAAATATTAAAATTTGTTTATCTCCATATAATGCTCTAGCTATTCCTATTCTTTGTCGTTGCCCACCAGATAGCTGAACTCCTCTTTCTCCTACTTTTGTATCTAGGCCAAGAGGCATATCTTGTATTAACTCTTCTAAATGTGCCATTTTTAAAGATTCCATAACCTTAATCCTATCTATACTATTGTTATCAATACCAAAAGCAACATTTTCTGCTATTGTACCTTCTGACAAAAAAATACTTTGAGCTACAAAACCAATATTGTTTTGCCACTCTCTTAATGCCGTTTTAGTTATAACTTCTCCATCAATTTTAACATCTCCTTTTTGAGGTTCAATTAATCCCATAATAATATCAATAGTAGTCGATTTACCTGAACCAGAATAACCAACTATTCCAATAGTTGTATTTGCTTTGATAGACATATTCAGATTGTCAAGTACTAGTGTTTCTTTTAAAGGATAATGAAAAGATATGTTTTCTAGTAATAATTCATTATTTAAATATTTCTTTGTATGTATATCTATATCTTTTAAAGAATCCTTCATCTGACTTTCCATAACTAAATCATCTCTAATAGATTCAAATGATGCAATATTCCCTTTAATATTACTAATTGACACATATATTTGTTGAAGTGCAGGAAGAAGTTTAAATCCAGCTAATGCATAAACTGATAAAATTGGCAATATTAACTCTAAACTATTTTTATTCGTTGATAATAAATATAACACAAGTCCAATCATAGAACCAAATGCTAGAAATTCGATAAAATATTTTGGTATTTGACTTAATATATTATTTTTTCCTTTTACATAAGAATATGAATTTGTTGTAATCTGAAATTTATCAATATAATTTTTTTCTCTTCCTAATAATATAATATCTCTAATTCCTCCAAAACCTTCATTCATTAGTTGAAATCTTTTATTTACTGTAAAAGAGAGTTCTTTCCCATTACTATACAATTCTTTACGAACTAATTTATAAATTATTAAATATGATATTAAAAACATTGTCACACCAACTAATGCTACAAATGGATTATATAAAAAAATACTAATAGACAACAAACTAGCTAAAATGATTTTAGCATTCATCAGCATTAATGGAGTTATAATATTTTCAGATACACGATCAGATTCTATAGTTATCTGTTTTGTTAAACTTGCACTACTACTATTCAAATGAAATAAAAGATCTCGTTTCATATAATAGCTATATAATCTATGCGATATTTCAGAACCAACAGTTTTAGAGTATTTAATTAATTTCCATGTAGTATATATAGACAAAGCAGAAGATAATCCTAACATAAGTAATACAAAAATACCAACAATAAAAACAAAATTATACGGATCAATAAAATGAAAATATAAAAATATTTTTGCAATAATATTATCTCCATTTAATATATTGATATTACCTACTAATGCCATAAATGGAGCAATTGAAGCAATGCCTATTAGTTCTCCTAAACTCATTAAAACAACTAAAATTTGTAATTTATAAAACTGTTTTTTTTGTTCTTTATTTAATAATGAAAATATCTCTTTAATAACATCATACATTAATCAATTCCTTTTAAAGTATTTAATAATTTTACTATTTTTTTAGTATCTTCCATACTTTGAACACCACTTATAGGCAAACTCAAAACTTCATCATGTATCTGCTCACTTATAGGATAACTATCATCATTCCACTCCTTATAAGCTTCTTGCTTATGAGGTGCTAAAGGGTAGTGAATAAGTGTCTGCACACCATTATCTAGTAAATATTTTTGCAACTCTTCTCTTTTAGTGGTTCTTATTACAAAAAGATGCCAAACACTCTTAGTTTGAATAGTTGGTAAAATGATATTTTCATTTTTTATATTTATTAAATAATAATTTGCTATCTCTTTTCTTTTTGCTATCTCTTTATCTAAATATCTAAGTTTTACTCTGAGCATTGCTGCTTGCATCTCATCAAGACGACTATTTACACCCTTAAACTTATTTTCATATTTTTTATGACTCCCATAGTTTCCTAGTGCTTTTATGGTGTTTGCTAACTCTTCATCATTTGTAGTAACAGCTCCACCATCACCTAAAGCCCCAAGATTTTTACCAGGATAAAAACTAAAGCCACTAGCATCTCCAAGATTTCCTGCTCTTTTATCTTTATAGTATGCTCCGTGAGCCTGTGCCGAATCTTCTATCACTTTTAAGTTATATTTTTTAGCAATAGTATTTATCTCATCCATCTCACAAGTTTGCCCATAAAGATGTACAGGCATAATAGCTTTTGTTTTAGAGGTAATCTTTTCTTCTATCTTAGATGGATCTATGAGGTAAGTATCTATCTGTGGTTCTACGAGTAATGGAACTAAGTTATTTTCAGAAATTGCAAGTATAGATGCGATGTAAGTATTTGAGGGAACTATAACTTCATCCCCATCTTCCATAAACTCTAACTCTTTATATGCTCTAAGTATCAATATAAGTGCATCAAGCCCATTTGCAACACCTATAGCATACTTACTACCACAATACTCTGCAAACTCTTTTTCAAACTCTTTATGCTCACTTCCTTGAACATACCAGCCACTATCTATTACTTTTGTGCATGCTTCTATGAGTTTTTCTCTATACTGAGCATTTATGCCTTTTAAATCTAAAAATGGTATCATATCAATCCCTTATCTCATAATCAGCTAATCCACTCCAACCTTGCGGATGACTGACTGTTCTAAATATTTGATTATCTTTTATCTCATAATCAGCTAATCCACTCCATCCTTGCGGATGACTGACTGTTCTAAATATTTGATTATCTTTTATCTCATAATCAGCTAATCCACTCCATCCTTGCGGATGACTAACTGTTCTAAATATTTGATTATCTTTTATCTCATAATCAGCTAATCCACTCCAACCTTGCGGATGACTAACTGTTCTAAATATTTTCATCTATTTTTACCATATTTGCACTTCTAAATGCCATATATAAACCATTTTTACCAATAGCTAAATAATCTTTATTTGTGTCTTTATCATAAATAGTCATTTTTAATAATTTTTGTGCAAATTTAATGTCTATATTTCTATTATTATCTTTTAAAAATTTTATCATCATAGCAACTGCAATCACTAAATACTGTTGTCTTTTAGCACTTTTCTTCTTTATATCATGATAAAAAAACAGTCCCATCCAAGCAGTAAACTTAAAAGGGTCAGTAGAATTAACAAAAACTCTATACTCAGTACAATGATCTATATAATGTTCAAGTATTTTATTTGTAACTTCTTCTTGTTCTGCTGTTGTAATAATTAATCCAAATTCTTGATTTGCAACTGTTACATATCTTTTCATAATTTCTTGTATATAGTCCCAATTTACATCATACATTTATATACCCTTTAGTAATTCTTGAGCAATATTACTAATATCTTTCACATCGTTATCAAATGAGTTTGTATCTACAAGATTTTTACCAATTTTTTCAGGCATTTTATTTTCAAATTCATAGGTACTTTTATCATCTTTAGTAATAAATGAAACTTCTTTTTCATTTTCTATTCTATTTACTATTTCTGATATTTTTTCTTTATCTATTATTTCTAACATCTAAACTCCTTTTAAACATTTTTCAAAATCTTCTCGTTTTCTATTATTATGCTTTTCACAACATTTATCAACTTTATCTTTACCATATTTCTCTTCATATTCTTTAAATTTATCTTTTTCACTTGTATATCTTTCATCACAAGATACATATAAAGCATCTAGCTTTTTCTTTTTCTTATTATCTTGATTATCCCAATTTTCTGTTAAAAAGTTTCTAAAACTATTCATTTAAATATCTCCTATATTTTTCTTGTTTATTTTTGCTAAGACCTCATATTCATTATTTTCTTTGCAATAATCTAAAACATTTTTATTAATATAATCTTGCTTGTAAATATCAATTCCAAAGTTCAACAATAAACTTATTATCCTATCATCTTTGTATATTTCATAGGCACTTTTTGCATACATTAGTGATGTAGTTCCTTTAAAATTAGTTATATTTATATTAGCACCATTTACCAATAAAGTTTTAACTATCTCTACTTGATTGTTGTAAATGGCTACAATTAATGGTGTCCATCCATTTTGATTTTGAGTATTAATAATTTTTGGTATATTTAATAATCTATTTACGGTATAAATATCTCCACTTTTACAAGCTTCTACTAAATCATCAAATCTATCTTTATATAAAACTAAATCATAATCAACACTACTAATAACAAAGCAAATATCATCTTCAAAAATTATATTACCTGATTTTAAATTTGATTTCATATTTAAAATTTTTGAACTTACGATACTATTATCAAAGACTTTAGCAACTTGATATTCTCTAAAATTAAAAGCTCTTATTTGATTATGTATATTAATAGCAGTTTGATTTAAATCTATTTGAATATTACTAAAATCTAGTGTACTTTTTGAAAAATATGATGATAAAGTGTTATTTTGTTTTTTTAATTTTAAAAACTTTTTATCTAATATATTTAGTAACATCTGTTTGACAAGCTTTGTTCCATATTTAATATATTTGAAGTATAAATCCCTTGAATTATCATTTTTTTTAATTCTAAATTTCTTTTGAGTGATAATATCTCCAGTATCAATACCACTATCAATCTTATGAAAAGTTACACCAGTATATTTTTCATTATTTAATATAGGCATTATAGATGTAAACATACCTTTATACCTTGGTAATAACGAAAAATGAATATTAAAAAGTTTATCTGTTTTAAATTTATTAGGTTTAATAATTTTATCAAATTCAAGAGATAAAAATAATAAATTTTCAATCTTATAAACTTCTTCTAAAGTAACTACTTTTATTTTTAATCCTTTCGCTAATTTTAATAATGACCTCTGCCAATTATCACTACCTTCATCTGTTTTATTTGGAATAATATAAATATTATCTTTATCTATTCCTATATCTAGTAAATATAGTAAAATATTTACTGCTATATTATTTTTACCTGCTATGCAAATAATCATGCTGCCATTAAGGCAAAATAATTATTTACCCCCCCCCATATAGCAACTGCTACATATTAAGCTATCATCACATTTATTACCACATTTACAAACATATCCTTTATGTTTAGCTGGATTACCATACCAAAGTTCTTGATTAGATATATTCTTAGTAACAACACTTCCTGCACCTACCATAGCATATTTTCCTATTGTAACTCCTCCAACTATTGTGCTATTTGCACCAATTGAAGCTCCTTTTTTAATAATAGTTTTTAGAAACTCTTTTGGATATTGCTTACTTCTTGGCAAAAAATCATTTGTAAAAGTTACATTTGGACCTATAAATACATTGTCTGCTAAAGTAATTCCATTCCAAATTTGAACGCCACTTTTTACAGTTACATTATTTCCAATTTTTACATCATTTTCTATTAAAACTTGAGCATTTATATTGCAGTTATTTCCAATCTTTGCATCTTTTAAGATCACACAAAACTGCCATATATCTGTGTCTTTACCAATACTTTTCGATTGAACATCTGATAGCTTATGAATCATTTTTTACTTCTTCTAAAAAATTATCATAATCTCTTATATAATCACTTTCATCATAATGCTCACTAGCAAGTATAACTAAAACACAATCCTCACTAAAATCCTTCATCTCTCGCCAAATAAGTCCTTCAATTAAAAGCCCTTGATTTGGATTATTTAATTTTATCTCTTTTCTTCTCTTTCCATTATCAATTATAAAAGTACAACTGCCTTTTACAACTATTGCAAGCTGTTTAAGGTTTATATGAGCATGAAAACCTCTTTCAACACCTTCTTTAGTATCAAAAATATAATAAACTCTTTTAATCTCAAAAGGGGCATTATATCCCTCTTCTATTGCAATAAGAGAGCCTCTATCATCACCTAAAGTTTTAAAATTTACTAATTCATATTTAGCTTGCATTATATTTTCCTAAATACCATTCAATTGTTTTAACAATTCCACTATCAAAATCTTCATCTGCTTTCCATTTAAGTTTACTTTCAAGCTTTGTAGCATCAATAGCATAGCGTCTATCATGTCCTGCCCTATCTTCTATAAAAGTTATAAGCTCTTTATAACTTTTATCTTTAGGAACTTTTTTATCTAATATATTACATATTGTATCTACTATTTGAAGATTTGTTCTTTCATTTCTTCCACCAATATTATATACATTTCCACTTTTACCTGTGTGATAAACTAAATCTATACCTTTACAATGGTCTAGTACATATAACCAATCTCTTATGTTCTTTCCATCACCATATATAGGAATAGGCTCACCTGCTAATGCTTTTCTGATGATAGTAGGGATTAGTTTCTCATCATGTTGTTTTGGTCCATAGTTATTTGAGCAGTTTGTAATAACTGTATTTAATCCATAAGTTTCTTGATAACTTCTAACTATCATATCACTTGATGCTTTAGAAGCAGAGTATGGAGAGTTTGGAGAATAAGGAGTCTCTTCTGTAAAAAGGTCAGTTTCATTTAGTGTTCCATATACTTCATCTGTTGAGATATGGTGAAACCTACATTTATCATAATCTTTTTTATACTCAAATGGCTTATTCATCCAATACTTCTGAGCAACATCTAAAAGAGTAAAAGTACCATTTACATTAGTTTCTATGAATATACCAGGATTCTTAATTGAATTATCTACATGAGACTCTGCTGCAAAATGTATAACACCTTGTATCTCATATTCAGTAAAAATAAACTCTACTAAGTCTCGGTTACAAATATCACCTTTGATAAATTTATATCTAGGGTTTGATTCACACTCTTGAAGGTTTGCTAAGTCACCTGCATATGTAAGTAAATCTAAGTTTATTAAGTTGTACTCTGGGTACTTCTCTAAGAAGTATGGTACGAAGTTAGAGCCTATGAAGCCTGCTGTTCCTGTTAAAAGTATATTAGTCATCTTTTACTAAATCCTTTAAATACTGTCCGTAACCATTTTTACTTAGTGGTTGTGCAATTTCTAAAACTTTTTCTTTACTTATCCAGCCATTATTATATGCTATCTCTTCAAGACAAGCTATTTTATACCCTTGTCTATGCTCTATAGTTTGGACAAAGAGACTTGCTTCTAGTAAGCTGTTATGAGTTCCAGTATCTAACCATGCAAAGCCACGACCGAGGAGTTCTACTTGTAGTTTATCGTGTTTTAGATACTCTTCATTTATGGAAGTTATCTCTAACTCTCCTCTAGCAGATGGTTTTACATTTTTTGCTATTTCTATTACTTCATTATCGTAAAAATAGAGTCCAGTAACTGCGAAGTTTGACTTAGGTTTAGTTGGTTTTTCTTCTATGCTTATAGCTTTTTTATTTTCATCAAATGCAACTACACCAAATCTTTCAGGATCTTTTACTTGGTAGCCAAAGACTACTGCACCACTTTTAATTTCAGAAGCTTTTTTAAGTAAAGGAGTAAAGCCTTGACCATAAAAAATATTGTCACCTAAGACTAAAGCAACACTATTAACACCGATAAACTCTTCACCAAGGATAAAGGCTTGTGCAAGACCATCTGGAGATGGTTGGACCTTGTACTGCAGAGATATGCCCCAATCACTACCATTACCTAAAAGCTCTTTAAACTTTGGTAAATCTTGAGGTGTTGATATGATGAGTACCTCTTTTATTCCTGCAAGCATTAAAACGGAAAGTGGATAGTAAACCATAGGTTTATCATATATAGGCAATAGTTGCTTACTTATCGATTTGGTTACAGGATAAAGTCTTGTTCCACTTCCTCCAGCTAGGATGATACCTTTCATTTTTAGAGTCTTCCATCGCTAGTATCTAAAATAGATTTTATATCAAAAATTACTTGTTTCTCATTACCTATTTTTTTACTTTTGTACTCATCATGAGCCACAGCCAAAACAACTGCTTCATATTCATCTGCATTTGCATCTTTAATTAAGTCAAGATTATACTCTCTTTTTACCTCTTCTTTATCTGCCCAGTAGTCTGTAACTGTTATCTCACAACCATACTCTTGAAGTTCTCTTATCACATCAATAACTCTTGAGTTTCTTATATCTGGACAGTTCTCTTTAAAAGTTATTCCCATTATTAAGATTTTAGCACCTTCTATTTTATGACCTTTTTTTATCATAAGTTTTATAACTTGACTTGCTACATATATTCCCATATTATCATTAAGTCTACGTCCTGCTAAGATTATCTCTGGGTTATAGCCTACTTCTTGTGCTTTATGTGTTAGATAATATGGATCTACACCTATACAATGACCACCTACTAAACCTGGCTTAAATTTTAAAAAGTTCCATTTAGTCCCAGCGGCTTCTAAGACTGCATTTGTATCTATGTTTAAACGGTTAAATATCATGCTAAGTTCATTTACAAATGCTATGTTTATATCTCTTTGAGAGTTCTCTATAACCTTTGCAGCTTCTGCCACTTTTATAGTAGGTGCTAAATGTGTTCCAGCGGTAATTATACTTGCATAGAGTGCATCTACTTTTTTTCCTATTTCAGGAGTTGAACCTGCTGTTACTTTTAGTATTTTAGTTACAGTATGCTCTTTATCTCCGGGATTGATTCTTTCAGGAGAATAGCCACAAAAGAAATCTTTATTAAAAGTCATAGCACTTATTTTTTCAAGTATTGGTACACAAACCTCTTCTGTAGCACCTGGATATACAGTTGACTCATATATTACTATGTCATCTTTTTTAAGTACTTTACCTATAGATTCACTTGCTTTTATGAGGGGTGTTAGGTCTGGTTTTTTATGTTTGTCAATTGGCGTTGGTACTGTTACTATATAAATATTACAATCAGCTATCTCTTGTAACTCTCTTGTAAAAATCATATCATTAGATAGTGCTTCTTTTACTTGTATTTCACTTAGTTCTAGTGTTCTATCGTGTCCACTCATAAGTTCATCTATTCGCCATTGGGCTATATCAAAACCTACTACTTTATACTTACTGCTAAATGCATGAGCTAGTGGTAGTCCAACATAACCTAAGCCTATTATTGCTATTTTACTGTTTTGCATTATTTATTTCCTTTGATATCATTTATATACCATGCTATGGATTCTTTTAAACCCTGTTCTAGTGTATGAGTTGGTTCATAACCAAGGAACTCTTTAGCACTATCTATATTTGCATTTGAGTGTCTAATGTCTCCAGCTCTAAACTCTCTATATATTGGTTTTTTTATCTCTAAATCTGGAAGATTCTCTTTTAATCCTGTTACTATTGCATCATAGAGATTATTTAAAGTTTCTCTTCCACCTGCAGCAGTATTATATGCTTTTCCGAATGCTTCTGTATTTGTAGTAACACCTGCCATTATGTTAGCTTGGACTACGTTATCTATGTATGTAAAATCTCTACTTGTTTCGCCATCACCA
Source organism: Campylobacteraceae bacterium (assembly GCA_027065385.1). Taxonomy (GTDB): domain Bacteria; phylum Campylobacterota; class Campylobacteria; order Campylobacterales; family Sulfurovaceae; genus UBA1140. The sequence continues at coordinate 20,331 of JAMOOP010000147.1, forward strand.
TTAATATATAAATCTTCACCATTTAGAAGTTGTCCTATCCACTTTGGCATAACTGCGGCATAAGCTCCATTTGGGTCTTGGCGTTTACCAAATACATTGAAGTATCTTAGTCCTATTGACTCAAAACCATAGCACTTATGAAATACACCCATATAAAGTTCATTTACTGCTTTCGTAACAGCATAAGGCGATAAAATATTTCCTGTTCTACTTTCAACTTTTGGTAGTTCTTGTGAATCTCCATAAACAGAAGATGATGAAGCATATACAAATCGCTTAACACCATTATCTTTTGAAGCAGTCATCATATTTAAAAAGCCAGTTACATTTGCATTATTTGATATTACTGGATTATCTATTGAACGAGGAACAGAACCTAATGCTGCTTGATGAAGAACTATATCTACATCTTTTGTAATAGATATACAAGTCTCATAGTTTGTTATATCACCTTCAACAAAAGTGAAGTTTTTCCATTGCTCATGTGTTACAGAGTTTTTAATGTGTTCTAAGTTATATCTGTGTCCAGTAGCAAAGTTATCTAATGAAATCACTTTTTGATTTAATTTTAAAAGAGCTTCTGCTAGATTTGAACCTATAAAACCTGCTACACCTGTTACTAACCATATTTTTGGATTACTTTTTAATTTTTCTTTTACTTCATTATATTTCATCTATTTACTTTCTCCATAAAATTTTCTATACCACTTCACAAACTCAAAAATCCCATCACTCAACTTAGTATCAGGCTTATACCCAAAATCATCTATAAGCCCACTCACATCTGCATAAGTACTCACAACATCACCATCTTGCATAGGCATAAAGTTCTTTTCTGCTTTTTTACCTAAGGCATTTTCAAGTGTTTCTATAAACTCCATTAAACTTAGTGGTGCATTATTCCCAATATTATAAACATTAAAATCACTTGGATTGTCTATAACCTTTATAATTCCCTCTATTATATCATCTATATAAGTAAAATCTCTACTCATCTCACCATTGTTAAAAACTTTTATAGCTCTATCATTCGTTATAGCATCTGTAAAAAGCATAGGTGCCATATCTGGTCTTCCCCATGGTCCATAAACTGTGAAAAATCTTAATCCCGTAGTTTGGATATTATAAAGATGGCTATAAGTATGAGCCATCAGTTCATTTGACTTTTTAGTGGCTGCATAGAGACTTATAGGTGTATCTGTCATATCCGTAGTTTTAAATGGCTGAGACTTGTTGAGTCCATATACTGAACTACTACTTGCATAAGAGAGGTTTTTTACACCATAGTTTCTACACGCTTCTAGGATATTCATAAAGCCTACTACATTACTTTGTATATACGCATGAGGATTTTCAATAGAGTATCGTACTCCTGCTTGTGCAGCTAGATTACATACTGCATCGAATTTCTCTGTTTCGAAGAGATTGTTCATTGTGTCGGCGTCTTCTAGGTCTGCTTTTATGAAGCTGTGGTTTTTATATTTTGTTGATTGTATTAGGGTTTTAGCCACGAATGAATTCGCGGTTCCCTTTGGTGTTATTCCTAATTCTGCTAATCTTGCGTGTTTTAGGTTTATGTCGTAATAGTCGTTTATGTTGTCTAAGCCTATTACTGTATCACCACGCTCTAATAGTTTTGCGCACAAGTGGTAGCCTATGAAACCTGCTGTTCCTGTTACTAAAATTTTCATACTTTCTCCAATTTATTTATAATATCTAAAGAGTTTATATCCATTTTACTGACTGCAAACCATTTTTTACCAAGATCTTTTAAACTTGCTCCAAAATGATAAACCTCTTTTTCATCTATTATGAGAAATCTATCATGAGATAAACTAAATTTTATTACCTCTAATGTTTGGTATTGAGTATTATACCTTTCTACATCAAGTTTTAGTTGTTTAGATATAGTTTTTGTATATTTTTGCACTCTTTATAATATTACTTACGAAAAGGTATGCGTCAAATATCTGTCCATCGTAGAATATGTTTTGTTTTTTCGGTGTTCTTGTTTCTTCTATGGCACTAAAGATTGTATTGAATTTTTCATCTGATTTGAGTTGATTTTGAATTTGCTTAATTTCTAAGGTATCTAATCTTTGAAAGATACACCTTGCTCTGTAAAAACTAGGGGGTAAACTTCCTCCTAAATGCTGTTTTGAAGGTATCGCATTTTGCGATACCATGAAGTCTACTTCATTCTCAGTCAATACAAACATAAAATTTTTGACTATTTATTATTAAATTTTAATAATTCAGTCACTAGATTATCTACGATTCCTACTGCATGTTTATATCCTAAACAATCTATCATAAAATTATAGCTATACTGTTCTGCACAAATTGTAATAGTTTGTAATGCTTCAAAATATTTTGTTTCATCTATTTTAAAATCAGTTAAATAGAGTAACTCTTCTAATAGTTTATTTAACTTATGTGATTTACTATATGAACCAAATTTACTTTTTGTTTCAAGAAGGTGCTTTATAAAAAGTTCCAACATCTGTTGATAGTGAAAACACTCTATAGAACAATCTTTAATATTTGTTTGTTTTAGAGTATCTATTGCTACTGCATGCTCCCATGCTTTTCCTGCTAAATTTTCAATATTTTCAAACTCAATAAATTTATTTTTATACATCTTGTTCTTCTTTTTTACTTTATTCTATCAATTTAGCTACTAACCCTTACAGTATAACAACTAAAGAGTTTATTTTTGATTCACTCATAATTTCACTTGCTTTTATGAGTTTTTCATTTGATTGTATTTATCTCACTCTCCATATATATCTTGTAAAACACTATTCCAGTTGGAATTCCAACTATTCACATCTAAACTCTCAATAAACCCTAGTAAAAAAGTTTCTAAATCAATATCATAAGTTTTATCATACTGATTATATATAGAGATTATCATCTCTTCTATTTCAGACTTTCCTATAAGTAGATGTAGCTTATTTGTTTGATTTTCCAGTGTACTTAAATAATCAATACTATTTTTTAAATTGTATTGGTCTCGTTGTTTTGATATTTTACTTTTGTATCTATCAATATCAGAATAGTTTAAAATTTCATTATTAAATATATCATTAAATTTTACAATATTATCTAATTCTAATAATTTATATAAATAACTTTTAAAAGGCTCTATCTGTTCTATAAAAATAGATTCTAGTGTATATCCGCTCCATGAATAAGTTTGTATTTTATCAAACTTTGGAAGTTCGGTATCTGTTCGATAGTCTTTATCTATCAACAATATACTCTTTGACCAAAGATTTGTTTTGTTCTTCACTAATTCAAAAATAGTTTTTATTCTATCTATTTTAACCTCTATATTTGATACACCATTAAAAGACCAAAAGATAACTTTCTTATTTAATTTATTTGTCAAAAATAGTTCTCTTCGTTTCTTTTCTAAAGCTTCAATATATCGCTTATCTTTACCCTCTATTAAAACTATTTTATCTGATTCTATAGCTTCTATAAACATCATAGATTTATCTGAAATACCTAAATTTTTATATATATCTTTTTTTTCATTTATAAATCCAAATTGCCGACCTTTAAGTAGCTGATTACTAATAGGTTCTATAATATTTATCTCTTTATCTTTATTTAAATACAGATGTATAATCTCTTCAAGATTAGCCAATGATATGATCTGCTCATTATGTGTTGTCAATATAATTTGTAAACCATTATTAGAATAATCCCTTAGTCTCTCAATTAGTATCTTTTGTATGTCTCTATGTAAATGAGAATCAGGTTCATCTAGTAAAATGATTTTATTTTCATAACTACCAACTAACAGTAAATTTATCAAAACTTCTATTATCTGTAATGTACCACTTCCTAAAAGTGCTATATCTTGTTTTTGATTATCTTTTAATGCAAAAAAAGTATTAATATATAAATCTTCATTTGGATTAAATTCAATAGTCAATCTAAACTGCTCATAACCAAAAATTGTCTCAATATATGTTTGAAGTTTATCTAAAAGTAATTTATCTTTTAATTTAAGTAATTTATTTCTAAATATCGATTGTTTATTCCCTTCTGAAGATAACTTCTCTATCATTTTTAAAGTATAAAAAGGTTCGTATTGATTTATTGCATATATGGATGAACTTTTTGTTGCATATAAAAAGTTTGTAATATCAAAATTTCTATTTAATCTAATTAAATTATCATCACTTATTATTGGCTTTATTTGGTAAGCATTACCACCTCTTGCTTTTAAGACTTCAAACCCTATAGAGATATCATCGAATATTACTTCTATATTAAATTTTTCATTATTAAGATAAAAAAGTTCATAATAGTCGGTGCTTCTAACAGAATTAAAAGAGATGATATAACTATCTTGAAAAGAATACTCACCTATATTTAAAATATTTTTAGTAACATATTTTGATGTTTTTCTTTCTATCTTATGTAATGTATAATTAAAGCTCTCTTGAAATATTAAAAAAGCTTCTAAAATAGATGTTTTACCACTATTGTTTTTTCCTGTAAGAACAGAAAGATTACTATCAAACGATAACTCTAAGTTTTGATAAGCTTTAAAGTTTTTAAGTATAATCTTTTTTATCATCTAAACATATTCCATTTTAAAATCACTTTGTAAAATCTTAACTATCACTATTAAATATATCACGAGTATATACTTTATCTTTCACATCTTCTAAAATATCTTCAAATCTATTAGCAATAATAACATCGCTTATATCTTTAAACTCTTCTAAATTTTTAATAACTTTTGAGTGAAAAAATTCGTCTTCTTTCATAACTGGTTCATAGATAACAACCTCTATCCCTTTAGCTTTAATACGTTTCATAATTCCTTGTATAGCACTACTTCTAAAGTTATCTGAACCACTTTTCATAGTCAGTCTATATATTCCAACTACTTTAGGATTTCTAGCTATAATAGAGTCGGCTATAAAGTCTTTTCGAGTGCTATTTGACTCAACTATTGCACCTATAATATTATTTGGTACATCTTTATAGTTTGCACGTAGCTGTTTAGTATCTTTTGGTAAGCAGTATCCACCATATCCAAAACTGGGGTTATTATAGTGTGTTCCTATTCTTGGATCTAAACCAACACCCTCTATAATATCTCTTGAATTAAGTCCATGAGATTCAGCATAAGAATCTAGTTCATTAAAATAGGATACTCTTAGAGCAAGATAGGTATTTGAAAATAGTTTTACCGCTTCTGCTTCTGTAGACTCTGTAAGTAAAATATCTATATCTTCTTTTATAGCCCCCTCTGCTAAAAGTTCTGCAAATATTTTTGCTCTTTCACTTTTTTCTCCAACTATAATTCTACTTGGATGAAGATTATCATAGAGAGCAGATCCCTCTCTTAGAAATTCTGGTGAAAAGATGATATTTGTAGTATTAAATTTTTCATTTATAGATTTTGTATAGCCAACAGGTACCGTTGATTTTATAACCATTGTAGCCTTTGGATTTATCTCTAACACATCCTTAATAACTATCTCTACAAGTTTTGTATTAAAGTAATTTGTTTCTGGATCATAATCTGTAGGTGTTGAAATGATTATATAATCGGCATCTTGATAGGCTTCCTCTTTATCAAGAGTAGCTCTAAAATTTAGCTCTTTTGTTTGTAGATATTCACTTATCTCTTTATCTTCAATTGGAGAAATTTTATTATTTAACATTGTAACTTTTTCAGCAACTATATCTAATGCTACTACTTCATTATGTTGCGCCAAAAGAATACCGTTTGATATACCTACATATCCTGTTCCTGCTATCGCTATTTTCATCTATTTAACACCTTTTTTCAGTTTATTTTTCAATATAATTTTACCACTTTCAACACCAGGTTGATCATAAGTATTTATCTGTACAAATTTCCCTATACAAGAGGTAAGAAGTTGATAATTATACATAAGTTTTGCTATATTATATTCATTTACTTTTTCTATAGTTATAACATCACACGGCACATCTTTAAGATCTTGTATCGCTTGTATTGTAGCATTTGCTTGAGCTTCTATAAGTTTTGAAAAAGAAAGATTATTTATATACTCTAAGTCATCAAATCCATCAAGTGTATTTGAAGGTATAATCGTATCATCATCAAAATTATTTATTTTTATAAATGTTACTGTTTTATCTCTTTTACCCTCTACTATAAGTTGTAAAAAGCTATGTTGGTCTACTGGTCCTATCAGACCTATTGGAGTATGAGATTGTTTTGTGTTATTAATATTTCGCTTTCCTAAACTCTCTCCCCAAAGCTGTATATACCATTTATTAAAACCCTCCAATGCAGAAGAGTAGGAAAAAAGTATATTTATATTAAATCTATTTTTATTTTCTACTAAAAATCTTGCTTTTTTGATAATGATTTCATACTCTTCACCCTTATCAAAAAAACTATCTTTTACCTCTCTTGCTCCAGATAAAAGGATGTCTATATCCACTCCAATTATAGATAGTGGAACTAATCCAACAGTAGAAAATACCGAAAATCTTCCACCTACATTTTTAGGTATCGTAAATGTTTTTATACTCTGTTTATCCGCATAATCTGTAAGTTTACTATCATGTTCACTTATTACGGTACAGTTTGATTTATCTATAGTTATCAATGAACTTAAATATTTAAAAATACTTATAGTTTCTATCGTAGTACCTGATTTACTAATTACTATAAAATGTGTATCTTCTAAATCTAATTTTGCTAATTTTGATTTTATATCAATAGGATCTGTTGATTCAAAAAAGTGAAGAGTTTTTGTGTATTCATTTGATTTTTTCAAAAAATCATAAATGGCAATAGTACCTAAGGTACTTCCACCTATACCGATAATAGCAATATCTTTTTTAACTATACTTGCTGCATACTCTTTTATCTCTGTTGTATCTTGCAGTGGTAAATTATAATACCCTATAGTTTTAGATTCCTCTTTAATAGCTTCAAAAATAATTTCATTTGATCTGATTTGATAAAAATTTTTACTATATTGCATTTTTAATCCTATTTCTCTATCTTTTTTTCTATATCAACGAGTCGATATAGATTTTGTTTAATATACTCTAACTGTAATCGATTTCGATTATAAAAATATTCTTCAGAAGAGATACTTATATATGGATCATAATTACTACTAGGAACTAGATTGTTAGTTCCGTCATCTCTTAATATAGTGCTTTTAAGAAAATAATTAAAATGATTAGTTCCTTTTATCTGAGCATATTTATAAGTTGGTGTATGTTTGAGTGTTAATGGAATTTCAATCCCTAGTCCTGCATATCTATCAAGCTCTTCAGAGAAAAAGTTATTCTTTGATTTACTCTCTTGATAGCCAAGATAAACAGCTACATCTCCAAAATATCTTTTTATTTTTATATCAAAACCTTTATCTTGATTCCAATATTTACCAAAATTAATTTCACCAATAATATTATAACTGCTTAATAAATAACTATACTTCATTAAATACAATTCTCTACTATCAAACTTTCCAAGCCAAAATTCTTTATGTGCATCCCCATCTTGAAACTGTTCAAAGTAGCCAATTTTTATTTTAAATGTATGATTTCCTATGTTATTAATATATTGATTGATTACACCAGCATAATTTTCTGCAAATGTACCTATACTTAGAGTATTTATACCAGTAAATATATTCTTACTACCATGAAGCATTAAGCTCTCTATATAGGAACCATTTTCATATAGTTTCATAAACTCATCATATTGATGATCATCAATTTCAGAATCATGAATATGAATATCTCCAACAGCACTAAAATCGATACCATCATACAGATTTATAATCACTTGAGTTCTTAACCACAATTTATAATTAAACGCTCCAAACTCATTACCAATAAATGTTGTCAGTTTTGGAGAAAGTTCTATTTTTGTTTTTAGAAAAGAGTTATTCATATTTACTACATTAATATAAAAATCTTTTCTATTAAAAGGTGATATTTTTTGAAGGGAATTTGCAAATAGTTCTTTTGTTATAGCATTAGGGTTTTCATAAAACTTTTTAGCTTTATCTATATCTCCAGAGAGAGTAATTACAACAACTTTACTTTTTTTCTGTTCTAAGATAAATTTTGAATATTTTGTTTGAGTAAGTAAACCTATAACTATACCCATTGCATCCAAATCATTATATAAAAATACACTATTTTCATAAGCTATATAAATAGTATCATTTTTAGTTGCGATAGTAATATTTTCTATCCCTAATTTTTCAATTTCTTTTGCTATCTCTTTGATTGTTATATTTTGACTTAGTATATTATCTATTTTTACTTCTTCATTTAGATATGAACTCTTTTTAACTTGCTGCAGCTGATAAACATCTTGTTTATATTTATTAACACTATTTGCACTATAAGATTTACTATTTTCATAAAGAGGAAAAGTTAAATTTATACTCATACTAGTTTTATAATTTTGAGTGATATTTGTTGTTATAAGAGTATTAAGTTTAAAGTTTGAGTTCCAAGTTTTTGGCATCTCTACTCTTAGTGCCATAAAATTCTCTTTTGAATCATTTTCTGCTAATAAGTATAACCAATCAAATGTTTTTAGCTCAACTCCACCAAAAAAACCATCCATTCTTTTATTAGCATCATTATCTACTGTCGAAACTCCATATCCAAAAGAGGTACGAATAAAGGAAATCTCTTTATCAAAAACAATATATCTATTACCATAATAGTTTGCAGCACTTCCTA
>JAMOOP010000148.1 GCA_027065385.1 Campylobacteraceae bacterium
ATGAGATGATAGAGTATATCAACTCTTTAGATGTTGGTGTAGCACTTGATGAGATTGATATAAAAGATGGTTATGAAGAGTTTAAAAAGGCTAAAAACGATAAAGAGCTTATACAGATAGCCCATAAACACAATATAGAACTAAAAAGTCTAAAAGAGTTTGTAGAGCTTATCATAAGAAGAATGATATTTGATGGTGAGCTTCTAACAGACCTTTTAGCTCCTCTAGGTCTTGGGTGGAAACAAAGAAGAGTAAAAGAGTTAGCACTTATGGAGGATTTAATTCCTTTACTTAAAAAGTTAGCCAATGGCAAAGATATATCAGGATTAGAGGCTTATGATGAGTAGTAAATTAGTGCCAGAGCTTAGATTTAAAGAGTTTAGTGGAGAGTGGGAAGAGAAGAAGTTGGGAGAGATAGCTACTAATATAATGTATGGAATGAATGCATCAGCTATTAAATATGATGGATATCATAAATATATTAGAATAACTGATATTGATGAAAAATCAAGAAATTTTTTACCAAATCCTTTAACTTCTCCAGATGGTTTAATTGATAAAAAATTTAAGTTGATTGAAAATGATATATTATTTGCAAGAACTGGTGCAAGTGTTGGTAAAAGTTATATTTATAAAAAATATGATGGTGATTTATATTTTGCAGGATTTTTAATTAAATTTAATATTAATAATGCAGTAGCAGATTTTATTTTTTTATATACATTAAAAAGTTTTTATAAAGATTGGGTTTCTATAATGTCAATTCGTTCAGGACAACCAGGTATAAATGCAGAAGAATATAAACTTTTAAAATTACATTTACCTCCAACCCCACAAGAACAACAAAAAATAGCCAACACATTTAGCTCACTAGATAACCTAATAGAAGCACAAACTAAAAAAGTAGAACTTTTAAAATCGCATAAAAAAGGCTTGATGCAAAAACTTTTCCCAAGAGATGGGGCGAAAGTGCCAGAGGTTAGATTTAAAGAGTTTAGTGGGGAGTGGGAAGAGAAAACAATCAATCAATTATTCAAATATAAAAATGGTGGTTCTTTTGAAAAAAATATTATTGATAATGGTATTTATAATT
>JAMOOP010000149.1 GCA_027065385.1 Campylobacteraceae bacterium
ATTTTCCTATTTTCCTATTATTCATTTGATGCTCCTTTATATGTTTCTATTGTATATTTTAAAATTAATAAACTATCAGCTAAATTGTGGTCTTTAATATTTAAGCCCCAGATTTTATTAGCTAATTCTATGCTCTTTTGCTTCAATTCTTTCTTCTGTTGGTATCTTAGCTTATTTTTTGTTTTTCTATCTGCTTTTTTAGAAATTGTAATAGAAGATTTAAGATTAAAATAAGCCTGCCAAGTTCTAGGTGGAATTAAATAAACTTTATAATCTAAGATTTCTAAAAAACCTAAAAGAGCTCCGTAACTGATAAGGTAAGTGTTAATACTTCTAGCTCCCTGTCCTTTATAAGCAGTGGCTTTCTCTAAGCCGCAGATAGAATCGTATAGTTGATTTTTCCCAGCAAGTAAGTCATATAATAGGTCAAAATTGCTAGGCAATTTTTCGTATTCCAGTTCATTCGATTCCGTAGAATAGAAGCTAATATAGCCTGATTTACCTGGGTCTATCCCCACATATAAAGTCATAAAACCTCCTTAATTTATTTAACATTCTATTATTTCTATATATGTATCATTTAGATTGCTAGGCATGTAAGCTAGTTGTTTTGATTGTAATATAACCTCAGCAGCTCCTAACATAAAATTCCCATAAATTCCTTTTAGAGCATCTATTAGTTTTACTTTTCCAACCTTTATCTCTTTTCTAATAGTTTCTACAGAATCTAAACTACCGTTTTTAAGCCATTCTTCAATCATCTCACTACAATCTTCTGCATAAGAATAAATAATATCGTTTTTGTGGTATAAAGTATATTTTAGTTTCATTATTATACCTCCAAATGATTTATTTTTATGCACTTGTGTGCGGGATTACCGTTAGCAATCAAATCTACTTTTGTGCACCACTTGGGTTTAGGCTTAAGAGCTTTCTTTTCAGCATAACTATCTTCATAATTCAAAAAATGCCCCGTGCAGGCGTAATAAATATTTCTCTCTACTACTTTATAGTGTTTCCTGTCTAGTATCCAATCTGTATCTGATATTATAGAAAAGCTATGAGTATGACCTGTCAAATACACGTCAAAGC
>JAMOOP010000150.1 GCA_027065385.1 Campylobacteraceae bacterium
TCAAATGCAAAATAGAAATACACCAAAATGAAATATAAAAGTACTCCATTTAGTAACATAAAAAGTCAGCTGCTTTTATGAGCAAAATTTAACAGCCCAGCTCGTTTTTTTTCTCTTAGTCTATAAGATTCATCTTGAATGTTTATAATATATCTATAATGAATTAATCTATCCAATATAGCAGTAGTTAATGCTTCATTATCATTGAATACTCTTTATTTTATAAATTTAAAATATAGTCTTTTTATGAAACCTTTTACAATAAATTAAACACTGTGAAACCCTCCCCACCTAAATCAAAGATTATAGGAGGGGCTTCCTTTGACATAGATACAGGATATCTAAGAAAGCCTAACATAGTTAAGCAACTTTTGATAACCTAATTAGTGATGCCAAAGTCTGACGACTTCTATCTACAATTAAAGGAACTTTTGCCTCTAATTGCAACCTTACCATTTCTGATAAGGGTTTTAAATATTCTCTAATAAAATATCTTACTCCTATATTATAACTTGCATTTAAGTCAGTATGATATATTTTTCCACTCTTAAATGTAGCTATATCTTTTTTAGAGTTTCTATCTAACTCTCCACTCCCATCATAAGCATATTGACTTGTTCCTCTTGCAAGAACCCTTGAAACCCTGATTCCATTCAAATGTGCTTTATGTGTTGTTAGATTCTGTATTTTATATTTATTCCAGAATTGTAACTTAGCCCTTAACTTTTTAGCACCATAAAGATTTTTTGGAGTTTTAAACTTCCCAAGATATTCAAATACAATTACATCTACATTATGTTTTAGAGCAAATTCAATAATTCTATTTACTGTATCTTGTGCTATTTGTTGTTGTAGATTATTTATTTTTCTCCAATAGTTTGGTGTTTTTATAAGTCCTGATTGTCTTTTAGCTTTTGCAAGTTTGTTTAGTTTTTTCTTTAAGAGGTCTTTTTCTTTGGATTGATTAATAAATAATCTATCCAAGACAGTACCTTTACAATCTATTATAGAACAAACTGCACTATTAGTTAAACCTAAATCCACTCCACATATTTTTTGTTTTTTTAATGGAGTCGAGTTAAGTTTAACAT
>JAMOOP010000151.1 GCA_027065385.1 Campylobacteraceae bacterium
GAATATGTGAAATTATATAATTTTTTTATTATATACAGATTAAATTAGGCGTATATTTATAGCTTTAGCTCTTAAATATTATTGTTTTTTGCTACTATTGAGATAAATATTTAAGACACTTTATAAACACTTTATTATGTTATAATTATTAATAGTCAAAATAAGGAAATTAGCATGAAAAGTATATTTATGATGTTAATATGCACTCTTTCGATGTTTTCTGAAACATATATATTTGGTAGTGTAATATCTAATAGTGTTATCAATAGTGCTAATATTGGTGAAGAGGGTTCGGGTGTAGTGGTAAGTAAAACAATTATTCCTAAAAGTTCATTTAATCAAATTTCTATTGATACAGCAGGTGATATAAGAATAGATAACTCATCTAAAAACAGTATTATTGTAACAACAGATGATAATTTAGTAGAAAAAGTATTAGTTTATGTAAAAAATAGTACTCTTTTTATTAAAATAAAAGGGAGTATTACTCCTAGTAAAGGTTTGTCTATTGTTATAAATAGTCAATTTTTAAAAAAATTAATTGTTGATGGTGCATCAGATATAACTGTTAGAAATTATAAATTAGATAATTTGTCTCTTAATATTGATGGGGCTTCAAATATATTATTTAAAAATAATAATTTTAATAAACTTCATATTAATGCTGATGGTAGTTATGATGTTAATCTTTTAAAAAGTAGGGTAAATAGTGCTTATATAAAAGCTGATGGTTCTGGTAATATTGAAATTAATGTTAAGGACTATATGGATATTTCAGTAATGGGTACTACTGAGATAAAATATATTGGTAATCCTAAAATAAAAAAACATATTGATGGTGTTGCTGAATTAATAAAAATAAAAAGGAACTAAATTATGTTAAAAAAGATTTTATATACTCTTTTAATTTTAGCAGTAGGAACGGTATATCTTAATGCTAAAACAGAGGTTACAGATAGAGAAGTTATTATTGCAATAAAAAAAGGTCTTCCTGCAACTAAAAAATTATTAAAAAAAGTTCCTATTGATTATATTGGTAAAAATGATGATACTCTTTTACACTATGCTGTTAGATTTAGAAAACAGAGAGTTGTAGAGTATTTAGTTAATCAAAAGATTTTAATATCTCGTAAAGGTGGTCTTTTTTATGGTACAGCTCTTGGAGAAGCTATATATTATGGTTATTTAGGGATTGCTAGTTATCTAATAGATAAAGGCTCTCTTTTAAATATTCAAAACAAATATGGAGAGACTCCCTTACATATTGCAGCACGAAATGGTTATTTGGATATTGTAGAGCAACTTATAGAGAGTGGTGCATCTAAAAGTATTGCTGATAAAAGTGGAAATATCCCTTATGATTTAATTCCAGACCTATCATGGGATAGTCGTAAAAAATTAAAAGAGGTTCTTCAAGTTGAAAAACCAAAAAGACCACAATCTAAATCATTTAGTAATGAAGGGTTCTATATGCATGTAGGAAATAGTAAAATAGAGACTAGAAAAAATAATAATATAAATGTTTTACATAAAACAAAAATGGATAGAAAGAGTAATATTGGATTAGATATTGATGTTCGGCGAATTAATAAATTTTAAAAGGAGGATAAAATGAGATTAATAACAGTTACTTTAATAGCTATAGGGGCGTTGTATTTAAATGCAGGTGATAATTTTTATCAAGGTGATAGCTTTAATAAAAGACACTCTAAAGGTAAAGAGTCTTTTAATAAAACAATGGCAAAAAATAGAGCATACTCGCACATGGGAGATGCAAGTTATACGGAAGTTGATGGAAAAGAGGAGTTTAAAAAAGCATTAGAGTCAGGAAAACTTGACCAAAAAATTGATAGTAATAAAATTACTAAAATATATAAGGCTATTGATATTAAAAATGTTCGCATGAATAGAGATGATTTTAAAAATATGAGTGGAGATAGAGTCCTTATTGGTTCAGAAGTTGATGAAGATAGAGAAAAACTTATGCAGACTATTGATATTAAAAATAGTAAAATAGATACAGATAAACAGTTAAATGTAGGAGTTGTATCAAGTAGCGATAAAGTTGATGGTATTGATAATATGACTAATATTAAAGATAGTAAATTAAAAGGAGTCGATAAAAAAAAGAGTGGTATGAATAAGAGCCGACTTGATATGTTTGAAGAGTTAGAAAAAGCGAATGCTGAATAAATTAATCTAAAAAAAGGAAAAAAGAATGTTTGTAAGAAAGTCAATTAGTATAGTAGTATTAGCAGGTGTACTACTTGGATTTAATGCGTGTGGTGAAGGTGGTATTGATGATAATAAAGATAAAAATAGTACGACTATGTCAGATATAGAAGATGGAATTAATAATTTAACAGATGCTAATACTTCATCTACCGATATAGATATACCAGATATAAATAACTCTACAAAGGATATAGGAGATATAAATGTTTCAGATATAAATACATCAACACCAAATATAGGTACAGGACACTATTTTGACTCTGCCGTAAAAGGTGTTAATTATGATTGTGGTAATCAAGAGGGTGTAACAGATGATAATGGAACTTTTACTTTTGAACAAGGAAAAGAGTGTATTTTATCTTTAGGTGGAATTGTACTACAAAATCTAAGTCCTGAAGATTTAGAAAAAACTACAATAATTATTGAGGATAAGATAGAGAACGCAAGACTACTTCAAACACTTGATAATGATGGAAATGCTGATAATGGTATAGAGATAACAAAAAATGTATTAGATGCAATATCTTCAAGTGGAACAAAAATAGTTCCTGTTGGAGATGATGAGTTAGGAAGCTTTTTTCAAAATATAGAGGGAGTTGAGGGGTATGATGGAGCTATGGTTTCTATTGAAGAGGCACAACAACATTTAGCTCAAACTGCAAGTGAATTAGCACCATATTTAGAGCAAATACCAACAGAAGAAGAGGTAGAGAGTACTGCGGATGAAGCTGAATCTCTTTTTAATGGATTATAAATAATTAGTTTAGATAGAAATTAATTTCTATCTAAGCAGTTTAAATCACTAAATGCTTGTTCCAATCTTTTAACAACTGAACGCTCACCCTCTCTTAACCATTTTCTAGGGTCATAATACTTTTTATTTGGTTTATCTTCACCCTCTGGATTTCCAATCTGTCCTTGTAGATATGCGTGATACTGTTCAATATACTCTCTTACTCCATTCCAATATGCCCACTGTGTATCGGTGTCGATATTCATCTTAATCACACCATAAGAGATAGCCTCTCTAATCTCTTCTAAAGTTGAACCAGAACCACCATGAAATACAAAATCAACAGGTTTTGAAGTTGTATTAAATTTTTCTTCTATATATTTTTGAGAGTTATCTAAAATAGTAGGAGTTAAAATTACATTACCTGGTTTATATACACCATGAACATTACCAAATGATGCAGCAATTGTAAATTTATTGGATACTTTTAAAAGCTCTTCATAAGCGTAAGATACCTCTTCTGGTTGAGTATAAAGAAGAGAGTTATCTATATCGCTATTATCAACACCATCTTCCTCACCACCAGTAACGCCTAATTCTATCTCTAGTGTTATACCTATTTTACTCATTCTCTCTAAATACTCTTTACAAGTAGCAATATTATCTTCAATAGACTCTTCTGATAGGTCTATCATGTGTGATGAAAATAGTGGTGTTTTATATTTATTAAAATGTTCTTCACTTGCATCAAGAAGGGCATCTATCCAAGGAAGAAGTTTTCTTGATGCGTGGTCTGTATGAAGAACAACAGGAACTCCATAAGCTTTAGCTAGGGTATGAACATGTTTAGCTCCTGATATTGTACCTAATACAGCTCTTTTTTCATGAGATAACCCCTTTCCTGCATAAAAATCTCCACCACCATTAGAAAATTGAATAATAACTGGTGAATTTACCTTTGAAGCTGTTTCTAATACAGCATTAATTGATGAACTACTAACTACATTTACAGCAGGAATTGCAAATCCCTCCTCTTTTGCAATGGAAAAAAGTTTTTGTATATTATCACCACTTAGAACGCCACTTGGTAGATTATCTAATACTTTTTGAGACATCTTATATTACCTTTAAATTTTTTTGTTATTTTACACTAATTTTTGCAGATTTTTTCAAATCTTTACTTAATCTTTTTAAATTCTCTTGAAACTTTTTTAATTTAAGAGAGTTTATTATGCTATTTTTTACTTTGGAAAATTCTATTTTCCCTTCAGGTTTTTTATCTGTTAAATATATAATATGCCAACCAAATGGAGTGTGTATTGGAGTATAAGTAATTTGACCTTTTCTTAGAGCAAAAGCTGCATTTGAAAATTCTGGTAGCATTTGGTCTTTACGAAACCACCCTAAATCACCACCATTTTTACTACTAGGTCCAATTGACTTTATTTTGGCAAGTTTAATAAATCTTTTTTTTAAATTAGGGCTTCTTCGTAACTCTTTTATAATTTCTCTAGCCTCATCTTTGGTTGAGACTAAAATATGTCTAGCAGATGCCAATGCAGATTGGTGAAATTTTCTATCATGTTCTCTATAGTATTTTCTAGCTTCTCTATCACTTATTTTTATACTATCTAATCTTTTTTTCATCCACATATCAAGCATTAAGTTCTCTTTTGCTTTTTCTAGCTCTACAGCAAATTGTGGGTCGTGTTCAATACCATCTTTTTTTGCTACACTTATATAAAGTTCTCTCTCTATTAACTGTTCAATAACTTTTCTCTTCTGTTGTTTATTCATAAATGAGTATTGAGCTCCAGGAATACTTTTAGAGACAAATCTATCAATATCACTTTTTGTTATACTTTTTCCATTTACTGTAGCAATAATATCAGAAGCAAATATACTTAATGTGAATAGGAGATTAATAAATAACAATCTATACATTTTCTTTTAAATCCTTGTAAAATAAAATTTGCCATATATTTTAACAATTGTATCTTAAAAAAATAAATGGTTCGTAAACAAATTTTATCTTAATTTAAGGAGAAGAGATTTACTTTTATAACTATAAAACTTAAAAACTAAATCCCAAAGCCAAAGAAAAAGTATTATCGTAAGAGAAATCTTCTAAAGCATAACTATATCCAATTGTACCAAATATATGTTTTGTAAAGTTATAACTATTAAACCAATCTATATTCTCTGTTGCATCTGCATCTTTATATATTGAACCTGTATAGTTATATGATAATGCACTATACCAATTTTGTGTGAACATATAACCACTACCTATAGAAAAAGATGAGTAATCTTCATAATCTGTACTCTTACTATCTCCACTTAAAGTATATCCATAATATACAAATATATTCTGTTTATTATTAAATAGATAATTATAGTTAATTGAAGCAAAATAGTCATTATCTCTACTATCATCTATAGTTTGAGTAATTCTATTATTGCTATAATATCCTTGTCCCTTTCCTTTTGGAATATGCTTTATTTGGGTGCTATCTATATCTCCTGCTATTTTAGTTCCAAGAGATAGTTTAATTATATTTTTTGGTAAATTAAAGGTATGTCCTAAAGATATATAAACATCACTGTCGCTATAAGAGTTATCTTCATTATAAGCACTACTTGTAGTGGAACGAGAATTTGATACAGATATATCCCAACTATTATATTTATAGTTTACATATAAATTTAATGAACTATCATCTTCGTAATTTTCATCTGTAAATATATCTGTACCTATTTTAAAAGTTAAATGCCCATAATTAGTTGTGGGTTTTTGTGATTTTGAACAACCATTCTTATCTACTAACTCATCAAATGGTGTATCTTTACACATATCAACACTATCATCAACCCCATCAATATCAAGGTCTTGATAAGATAGAGCATAATTAGTTAAAAGTAGAAAAATTAATACTATTTTTGACTGTTTCACAGATTATCCTTTTTTGGGCAATCTATTTTAATTGCCCATTAATTATTATCTTCCTAATTGTCTATTAAAGGCATTAAGGTGATTGTAGCTCCCTTTTAGTAAATTTTGATATGTAACTACACTTTAGACAAAATCACCCACTCTCTTCATAACAATCATACTCCAAAACCCCCAAAAACTTATTATTCTCAAAATCCCCATCAATCATTTTATCAACTTTAGGAAAAAACAGCCCAATAT
>JAMOOP010000152.1 GCA_027065385.1 Campylobacteraceae bacterium
TAAAATAACGATTGAATTATATCATAAACTAATTACTTTTTTGCTTAAATAAAAACTATTAAAAACACAAAAGAACTAAAATATCCATTTTTATAGAGTTAAGAACTTATTTATTTAAATTAAAATAAATAAGTATAAGTAAATATTTCTAAGCAGTTATAAACCCTTTTTTTCAGCTATCATTGCAGCAGGTCCCATGGCTAAAATACCAACTATCATAGATGGTAAATATATTTTATATAGTTCTGCTTTATCCCAGCCATAAGTTTTTGTTAAAACAATAGGAATAATCATAAATGCAAAAGTCATAAATCCTTTTACTAACATATTTGTAATATTCATCTTCATAAGATTTCTATTTTCAAAAAGCTTAAACTTATCATTTTCTAAATATGTATGTTTTATAATAGGAGGATTTGGCACATATTTTATAAGAATAAATATAGATAAAAGTGCTAAAAAAGCCACAAAGAAAAATAGAGTAGATACACCACCAAAATGTGCTGAAATAGTAGGACCTGCTACCATAGAAAGAGCAAAAGCCATACCAATACTTCCACCCATAATAGCCATAGCTTGACCTCTCTTCTCTTCTGGAACAATATCACTAATTGTAGCTGTAATTACTGAACCAATTGCTCCAGCACCTTGTAGAAGTCGTCCAAATAGGAGAGTATATATATTATCAGCAAATCCTGCAATTAATGAACCAAGAGCAAAAATAATTAAACCTATAATAATAGTCTTTTTTCTTCCTATTTTATCACTCATAGTTCCAAATGGAACTTGAAAAAACATCTGTGTAATAGCATATCCACCAATAATAATTCCTACCATTGTATGGTTGGAGTTTGGCATATTAAGTGCATAAATTGATAGCACAGGTAAAACAATAAATAGACCAAACATTCTTAATGATATAATTAAGTTTAATGGTAAAATCTTTTTAAACATTATTTTTTATCCTTTTAATAATTTAAAATTATAATAGTTATTTGAATAAATTATATAATAATTCGCTTAAAAGCATCTCTATAATCTTGAGGAGTATTTAAATTTATAAAATGCTCTTTTGAATTAAACTCTATAAATTGACTATTTAAACTATTAATTAATGAGTAGAGTCTATGATTATCTTCTTTTAAAAATTTTTTTGCTATTGGTAATATAGTTTTTCTATATATTGCACAAAGTGGCTCTAATCCATTTGGAGAGAGTGCTACTATAATATCTTTTGATGATAGTGCATTGCTATATAGTTTTTCTATAATACTATTATCTACAAATGGTGCATCTACACTTAAAACAAATATCTCATCAGTATCTATTGTCTCAAAGATAGAGACTAATCCAACAAGAGGTGAAGATGTTTTATAGCAATCTTCTATTATATTAATATCAAAATTAAATTTATTTGATTTTGCAGAGATATATACTTTATTGAAAAGTTTAGATAATTTATTATACTGGTACTCTGCTAGAGTAGCGTAGCCTTTAAATGGGAGAAGTGCTTTATCTTTTCCCATTCTTGAACTTTTTCCTCCTGCAAAAATAACAGCAGTATTAAATTTCTTATTCATATTAAAGAGTGTCTGCTACCCATTTAATTACACTATTAGCCAATCTTCGTCCATATAGAGCTGACTTTTTATCATTAACTAATACTACTACTACATACATTTGTCCTGAACTTCCCTCTACATAACCTGCAATATTTGCTACTCGTTTTATAGTTCCTGTTTTCATCCAAGCTCTTCCATAAACAGTACTATTTCTAAATCTTCTTCTAATAGTACCATCAACTCCTGCTATAGATAGTGTGTTCATCCATCGTTGACCATAATGTAAAGCACCATGTTCAAGCAAATTAGCTAAAGTTTTTGCTGTTACTCTTGATTTTCTTGATAAACCTGAACCATTTGAGATTATAGTTGTTCCCTCTAAAATTGAATAACGACTAAGTATTCTTTTTACAGCTTGACTTCCTTTTAATCTATTGATTGGTGGAGAGTAAAATTGTGTTCCTAAAGTTAAAAAAAGTTGTCTTGCCATTAAATTATTGCTCTTTTTAGCAATAATAGAAATAATATCTTCTAATCTTTTAGATGAGTGAGAGAATAGATATTTAGCTTTTGCTGGTACTTTTTTAAGTTTTAAACTACCTGTAAATTTAATACCTTCTCTTTTTAATTTGCTTTTTAATGCAAAATAGAATGAACGATGAGGCATACTTACAACTTTACAGATAGTTCGTCTTCCACACTTTTTTGATAGTTTTCCACTAAGAGTTATAATAGAGTGTTGAGAGTTATCTGTTCTTATTCTAACACGAGGCCAAGAACGACCTCTTCTACATGAACCATTTACCATTTTTAAGTTATTGACTATCTTATAACTTTTATCATTATCTATTCTACTAATTCTTATACTTCTTCCACGAGGAGTAACACATAGTGTACTCTTTCTCTCATTAAACATCATAGCATCTGGCATTGCATTATAGGGACTATATTTATTTCTATCAAAGCCTGAATTATTTTTATACGGTACACTAAATAGTGTTCTATCAATTACAATATTACCTAAAATTTTTCTAATACCTAACTGATGAAGATTATCAACTATATCATCTAAATCATTAGTTCCTAAAGTTGGGTCTCCTGATGCTTTAACAATTAAATCACCTCTAAGAGTTCCATTTCTAATATATCCAGTAGAGTAAAATTTAGTCTCCCACCTATAATCATACCCTAAACCTAATAGTCCAGAGTAAACAGTTAAGAGCTTAATAACTGAAGCTGGAACTCTTGATTTATAGCTATTCCAAGATACAATAGGAGTATCACTATTAACCTCTTTTACATAGATACTATAAGAGTTAGAGTTTAATGGAACGGTTTGTAGCTTATGATTTAAATCATAAGGTATATCTCCCCTTCCAAATAGAAAAACGCTGAAAAATAGAACTAATAAAATAGAAATCCTCTTCATAAAATCCTCTATTTAGCGTTTTTTTTATCTCTAGCAGCTCTTTTTCTGACAATTGGGTCAAGAGATTTTTTTCTAATCCTTACACTTTGAGGTGTAATCTCAATTAGTTCATCATCTTCAATCCACTCCATTGCACTCTCAAGAGTAATAGCTCTAGGTGTTACTAATTTAATAGCATCATCAGCACCACTTGTTCGCATATTGGTTAACTGTTTTCCTTTAAGAGGATTTACATCAAGGTCACCTGGTCTTGACGATTCACCAATAACCATACCACTATAAACTTTATCTTGTGGTTTAATAAACATAACTCCTCTAGCCTGTAAATTAAAAATAGAAAAGGCTACAGCTTCACCATTATCCATAGATACTAAAGCACCTTGTGTTCTACTCTCAACATGTCCAGTATAAGGTCTATACTCTAAATATGAGTGGTTCATAATACCCTCACCTTTAGTATCAGTTAAAAACTCATTTCTAAAACCAATAAGTCCACGAGCAGGAATTTCAAACTCTAATCTTACAGTTCCATCTGGCATAGGAAGAAGAGATGTCATTTCTGCTTTTCTTTTTCCAAGTTTCTCAATAGCAACCCCTTGGAACTCTTCAGGAACATCAACAACTAAATGTTCAAAAGGTTCTAATTTTACACCATTCTCCTCTTTTACAACAACTTCAGGACGAGCTAATAAAAACTCAAACCCCTCTCTTCTCATATTTTCAGCTAATATTCCAATTTGAAGTTCACCACGACCTGAAACTTTAAAAGAGGCATCACCCATTGGCTCCATACGCATAGCAATATTAGTCTCCATCTCTTTTTCAAGTCTTGCTCTAATTTTATTACTTGTTACATGTTTTCCTTCTAACCCAGCTAAAGGTCCATCATTTACAGACATAATAACTGATAGTGTAGGCTCTTCTACATGCATAGGGTCAAGTGGTACAGGATTTGCTACATCACAAATAGAGTCTCCCACATCAATATCATTAAATCCTGCAATTGCTACAATATCTCCAGCTTCTGCCTCATCTATATCAATTCTTTCTAAACCTTTAAATCCAATTAGTTTAGATACTCTTGATTTTGTCTTTTCACCTGATGCTTTTACTAAAACAAACTCATCACCCTTTTTAATTTTTCCATTAAAAATTCTAGTAATTCCAATTCTTCCTACAAAATTATCACTATCAAGTGTAAATACTTGTGCTTGTGTATCATTATCTGGGCTTCCTTTAGGATATGGAACTTTTTCTATAATAGCATTAAAAAGAGGTGTCATATCCTTATTTTCATCTTCCATCTCCCATTTAGCATAACCATCACGAGCTGCAGCATATAGTACAGGAAATTCAAGTTGGTCTTCATTTGCATCAAGTGCTACTAAAAGGTCAAACACTTCGTCCATTACTCTATCTGGGTCTGAACCATCTTTATCTATTTTATTAATAACAACAACAGGAATAAGATTTAATTCAATTGCCTTTTTTAAAACAAATTTAGTTTGAGGCATAACTCCCTCTTGTGCATCAACTAATAGAAGTACACCATCAACCATTTTTAAAACTCGCTCAACTTCTCCACCAAAATCGGCGTGTCCTGGGGTGTCTATAATATTAATTTTATGGTCACCATAAACAATAGCTGTATTTTTAGAAAGAATAGTAATTCCTCTCTCTTTTTCAATGGCATCACTATCCATTGCTCTCTCTTCTACCTGCTGATGGGCAGCAAATGTTCCACTTTGTTGAAGTAACTCATCAACTAAAGTTGTTTTACCGTGGTCAACATGTGCAATTACGGCAATATTTTTGATTTTTTGCATTAAACAATTTCCTATAAATAAATTATGGAAATTATATCAAAAAGAGTTTAGTATAATATTTTAGTTATAATAATGCCAATATTTAGTTTATGGGAGAAAAAATGAAGGTAACTCTTATGCACCACACACCACTTGATATTTGTGCTTATGCAATAAGAACTTGTTGGCAAAGTTTTGATAAAAGTGACAGTGGAGGGGAAAAAGATAGAGCTTTAATAGATAGAGTGGGAAATAAATATAAACACTCTTCGACTTTGGAGCATTTAGTAATTTGTGTTGCAATAGATAACAATGAGGTAGCACAGATATTTAAAGAGAATAACTTTTCAATAGTAACTAAAGTAGATGAAAAATGGATTATTTCTACAAATGTAAGAGCATTACAAGAGATTGATTTACCATTAGAGATTAAATTAGAACTATTACCTAAAAAGTATAAATATCTTTTTTAACAAAGACTAATGTTTATTATTATATACTATTATTATTTTGAATAAAAGAGTATATAATGAGTTTAATTTTTATAAAAGATTTAGGAACAAGAAGAGAAAAAGGTTGCACTAGAAGATGGTGTATAGCAAAATGTAGTTATTGTGGGAAAGAGGGTTTATAACTGCTTAGAAATATTTACTTATACTTATCTATTTTAATTTAAATAAATAGGTTCTTAACTCTATAAAAATGGATATTTTAGTTCTTTTGTGTTTTTAATAGTTTTTATTTAAGCAAAAAAGTAATTAGTTTCTGATATAATTCAATCGATATTTTATCGAAAACCAAGATTTAAATAACTTTTTTAATAAAGCTTTATTTTAAAGCAAAATAACTACCGATAGTTCATCGGAAAGTAACGCCTGTGGAGATAACGGCAATGAATTTAGGAGCTGGACTTCTAACTTTAACCAGTATCATTGAAACAGGAAGCAAATTTCATACAAACCTAACTATAGGTAAGTTTGAGTAAGTTTTGTAGAACGGAGAACATAGAACACAATCTATAAAAAGGAAAAAAAGTTGTGGTTGTGCAAAACATTTGAAAGTACATATTAAACATAATATGTCAAAAACAAGACAATATCAAATATGGGCAGATATAAAAGATAGATGTAATAATATTAAAAATAAATCTTATATAAGATATGGAGGGAGAGGTATAGATATGGTGAACTCTATATTATGGCTAAATATGGAGAGGGTTAACACAGTTAAATAAAAACTTATCTAAACTATGCTATAATTTTTCAAATGAATAAATTATTATCAATAAAAGAAGCAAGTAAAGTCTTAGGAGTATCAGAGTCAACATTAAGAAGATGGGA
>JAMOOP010000153.1 GCA_027065385.1 Campylobacteraceae bacterium
ATTTAAAAGATGGTATGATTGAAAATACAAGAGCATTAGAAAATGATCTTCGTCAAATTGTTAGAAAACATATATATAGAAAAATGAAAAAGTACCCACTTATCGTTCCAAATGTATTTGTACAGTAGATAGAATATATTGTAACCTTGTAAGGTTACAATATTCTACTTGTATTTAAAAATAAAGGTGTAGTGAGTGAGTCTTTATAGTGAACAACTAGCTATTTTAAAAAAAGAAATCTCTATTATTTCAAATAAGAAGAAGCATTTAAAACCTAGTAAAAGATTTAAAAAATATCAAAGACAAATGATTGACTTTATTCATAGTAATGTTAATAGTGTTGAGATTAAAGTAAATCATAAACTCATTTTTTTAGAAAAAGGTGATAGTAAAAAAGGTTTTAAGCATATTATTGAGAGACATTATTTAAAAGATTTAGAAACTATGGATATACTCAATCTTCCTATTATTTTTGAAGATGCGATAAAGATAGAGAATGAAGGTGTTACTAATAGATATTTGAGTGTTTATAGTAAAGTTAAGAATCAAAAAGAGTATAAAATAATTACTAATGAAAATAGAGAAAAAAAGTTAGTTGTAACCAGCTATAAAAAAAGTTAGGTGGAAGCAAGACGATAGCAGTTAAAAACCATCTAGGGCTAACATACTAAGTATGTACTGGTCGTAACCAAGCTTCACTTCAAATAGCTAGACGTTTCCGTCACAAAATAGACTTAAAAAGTATATTTTATGCTAGAAACCATCTTCTACTTGTAGTATTATCCTATATTTATGCTTAAATTTAACTCAAGATTAAATTTAAAAGTTTAGATTATATCGCTTTTAAATATCTATAATATTATAAATTTTATGCTACAATCAAGAAAATTAGCATAATAAATAAGGTGTACCATTGTCTGAAAATAAAAATATTGAATTTGAAAATGCTGTAAAAACTATGATGCTTCATGTGGGGGAAGACCCTACAAGAGAGGGGCTTCTTGATACTCCTAAGAGAGTTAGAAAAGCTTATGAGTTTATCTATGGTGGTTATAAAGAGAATCCAAAAGAGATTCTAGAAAAA
>JAMOOP010000154.1 GCA_027065385.1 Campylobacteraceae bacterium
TTTTTAACTTGTCTGACTCATTTATTGTACCTGCAAAAGCATCTTGAATATAAATCTCTAGTGCTTTACCTGCATTATTTACTCTATTCTTCCCACCATAGTAATCTACTAACTCTACTATTGGGTTACTTGCTATATTTATAAACGCTTTAATTATATTTGACATATATTCTCTCTTACTCTTAGTCATTTATATTAAAACCTTAGAAGCCACAGCCACCACAGCACTTTCACTTTTTAAAATAAGAGGTGTATTAAATCCTACTACACTATTAAATAGCTTAATCTCACTATCTGTAAATCCACCCTCACAACCAATAACTATATTATCTATTTCACTATTATCTACTCTATTTTTAGAAAAATTTAGCATTTTTGCATTTGGGTATAGTTTTTTAAACTCCTCTAAACTATCTAATATCTCTAATCTCATTAATTTACTTCTTCCTGACTGTTGAGATGAGTTTAATAAAATCTTATTTAATCTTTTTAAATCTATTTTAAAACTATTTTGAGACCTTTTGCAGTATATAAAACTTATAGAGTCAACTCCTATCTCATTTAGAGTTGGTAAGACTTTTTCTATATTTTTAGGTTCAATTATACACCAACCAATATGCAGTTTTTTTTTAGCTTCTACTATAAGCTCTTTACTATTTTCTAATATTAAATGTGCCTCTTTTTTAGTAATAGAGACTATTTTATAGTAGTAAATGGTACTATCTTCTAAATTACGAAGAACAATAATATTTCCCTCTCTCTCTCTTCTAACTTTAAAAATATATCTATGTTCATCACCTTTAAGAGTGAGATTTAAAGAGCCTGAATTTTTATAATACAGATACTGCATGACTCTTTCCCATAATTTCTACTACAATTAATGCTAAAATAAGAAGTATATTTATAATAGTATATTTAACTCCTATTACTCTTATCTCTTTAATATTTTTACTCTTTTTTAATATTTTAAGATATTTAATACTCTCTAATATACTAAGCAATATATATACAACTATCATAGCAACTATATTTAAATTAAAATCCATTTTGGCAAAAACAAAAGCTACCAACCCACTAAAAGCCACTGTTGTAGTTAATCCATGAAAGAAAAACATATAAACTCTCATTTTTTTAACAATCTTTTTATACTCACTACCTAAAAATAGAATAGATAAACTAACAATCCCTAAAGCCAATAAAATATAGACCAATATAGAGTGATATAAAACCATCTCACTAAACATTTCAACCCTTTTTTAATAAAATTATATCCTAATTTACTGTACATTTATATTTTGACAGCGTACATATTTTTGGATATAATCAAGACTATATTTTAAAAGGAGTATTTTATGACTATAACCCCAACCGATTTTAGAAAAGACCTTTTTAATCTTTTGGATATGCTTTTAGATACTGGAAAAGTTTTAGAGATAAATAGAAATGGGAATATCTTTAAAGTTATTCCTCCTAAAAAAACAAAAAAAATAGATAGGCTTATAGCTCACAAAGATGCAGTAGTAGGAGATAGTAATGATTTTATTAATATGGATTGGAGTAACGAGTGGAAACCATCTATTTAGATACACATGTAGTTGTTTGGCTATTTAGTGGAGAGATAGATAAAATTTCAAATAAAGCACTTGAACTTATAGAGGAGTGTGAACTTCTTATCTCTCCTATGGTTGTATTGGAGTTAGAGTTTCTATATGAGATAGGAAGATTAAACTATAAACATAATCAAATAGTAGCTTCACTATCTGATACCATTGATTTAAAAGTTTGTAATCTCTCTTTTGCCCCTATTGTTAAAGAGGCAACTAAACTTAGTTGGACTAGAGACCCTTTTGATAAATTAATAGTAGCTAATGCTATTTGTAATAGTAGTAAATTGCTTAGTAGAGATAGAAAGATAAGAGATAACTTCTCTATGGGTATTTGGTAGATTATACTTTTTAATAAAATTTGATATAATCATCTAAATTTAAAACAAGGTTAATATATGATAAAGATAGATAAAGCATTAGATATTATCTATAGTACAATAGAGAAAAAGAGTAAACATATAGTTCCTATAGAAGATAGTATAGGTTTGGTTACAGCTAAAGAGTATAGAGCATCTTTTGATTTACCAAGGTTTGATAACTCTGCAATGGATGGATATGCTGTTAAATTAAATGATGCAGGAAAAGCCGTAGAGAGTAGAGAGATTATATATGCTGGAGATATATCTAAAGAGAGCATAGTAGATGGAGTAGCAGTTAAGATTATGACAGGTGCACCAATTCCAAAAGGTTGTGAGGCTATTGTACCTATTGAAGATGTTGATTTTTTAACAAAAACAAGCATTATCTTGCCACCCACTATTAAACCAAACGCTATGATAAGATGGAAAGGTGAAGATATAAAGAGTGGTAAGGTATTTTTAAAATCTAATACAAGAGTTACAGGTTATACTATAGCACTTTTAGCATCACAAGGTATTACACATATAGAGGTTTATAGAAAGCCAAAAGTTGTTATTTTTAGTACAGGTGAGGAGCTAAAAGCCCATTATGAAAAGATTGAACCTCATCAATTATATAATTCAAATGCTCCAATGTTCTATTCTCGTGCTTTAGAGTTGGGGTGTGATGTAAGTTATATATCTAGTTCAGGTGATACTATAGAAGAGTTAAAAGCATCTGTAAAAGAGGCAATGGACTCTGACCTTATTTTAACTTCAGGTGGAGTTAGTGTTGGAGATAAAGATTTTACTATTCAAGCATTTAAAAAGCTTGGAATGGAGGTTCTATTTTCAAAAGTAGATATAAAACCAGGTAAACCTACAACTTTTGGAAAAATTAGAAGCTCGTTTGTAGTAAATCTTCCAGGTAATCCATTAGCTAGTATGGTAAATTTTGAGATGTTTGTTAAACCTATTATTTTAAAACTATCAGGAACTAATAGCTTTTATCACCCTTTAATTACTACTAGATTAAGAGATAATTATAAATTTAAAGCAGGAAAATATACGGTTATTTTAGGAGAGTGGGACGGAGATACTTTTAAACCATTAGATAATCAAAAATCGGGTATGGTCTCACCTTTAGATAGGGCTGATGGAATGATAGTTATAACTCCAGATGTTAGACTATTGGAAAAAGATAAAATGGTTAAAATGATACCTATAAAAATAAGTATGGAGAGTAGTAAAAAGTGTGATTTTCTTATAAGATAATCTTTTAAAGATTATCTTCTCTTTAAAAACATAACTACAAAATCTTTAATAATTAAAATAAGACAATATACCCACAATATATTCATAACAATATTTTGTTTATAGTCTAATCCATAATATAATATAGGCAGACCAATAAAGATTAACCATTTGATATAATAGAAGAATATAATACCTGCACCATAAAACTCTTTAAGTACTTTTTTCATTTGAAATTCCATTTTTTTTAATAAAGAAGAGGAGAATACAAGAGAAAAAATCTCTTGTAAAAGGAGAAGATAATATTATCTTTTTGAGAATTGTGGGCTTCTTCTTGCTTTTTTCTTCCCTGGTTTCTTTCTCTCAACAACTCTTGCATCACGAGTTAAAAGACCCATAGGTTTTAAAATAGCTCTAAATGACTCTTCATATTGAACTAAAGCTTTTGTAATACCATGTTTTACAGCATCAGCTTGTGCAGAGTATCCACCACCTAAAGTTTTTGCTACAATATTAACAGCTTCAAGTTGTTTTGTAGCTTCTAATGGAAGTCTAACTTTCATTTTAAGTGTCTCATGTCCACCTAACCACTCATCTAAGCTTTTGCCATTGATTGTCATTGTTCCATTACCTGGAGTTAACCAAACTTTAGCAATAGCTGCTTTTCTTTTTCCTGTTGCATAGATAGTTTTAGCCATTCTTATGCTCCTTTGTTAATTTGTGCAGTGTGAGGGTGTTCAGCACCTGCATATACTTTTAATTTTTTAAGCATTGCTCTACCAAGTGTTGTTTTTGGAAGCATACCTCTTACAGCTAATCTATAAAGTTTTTCTGTATTGTTCTCTAACATCTCGTCTAGTTTTTTACTTTTAGTAGAACCAAAATAACCAGAATGTGTAAAGTACTCTTTTGTATCAAGCTTAGTACCTGAAAATTTTGCTTTTTCAGCATTAATAATAACAACATAATCTCCACAATCTACATTTGGAGTAAATGATGGTTTATGTTTACCTCTTAAATAAGTAGCAACTTGTGTTAAGATACGACCAAAAGTTTTACCTTCTGCATCAATCAAAATCCAATCTCTTTGTACTTCATGAGGCTTCATGACAGATGTCAATTTCATAAAATGTCCTTGGGATAAAATAAGCCTAATAGCTTTTGTGAATGGAAGTATATCGACTTAAACTTAATCAAAACTTAAATTAAGTTTATTTTAAGTTTTAAAATATAATTTTATGCTATAATTTGCTAAAAAAGAGTTATATTGAAATATTTTAAAGAGTTAAATTTACCTTCTAAGTTAATAGAAAATCTATCTTCACTTGGATTTAAAGAGATGACACCTATACAAAAAGCATCTATTCCCCATATTTTAGAAGGGAAAGATATTATAGCAAAGGCTAAAACAGGAACAGGGAAAACAGTTGCATTCTCTTTACCACTTGTATTAAAAATAGAACCAAAACAGAAATTTACCCAAGCTTTAATTATTGCACCAACTAGAGAGTTGTGTGAACAGATAGCAGGAGAGATTAAAAACTTAGCAAGATACAAATCGGGAGTAAAAGTTGTTACTCTATATGGTGGAACTTCACTTACAAATCAGGTAGCATCACTAGAGAGTGGAGTTGATATTATAGTAGGAACTGTAGGAAGGCTTCTTGACCACTTTTCAAGAGAGACTATAGTTTTAAAAGATATAAAAATCCTTATATTAGATGAGGCAGATAGAATGTTAGATATGGGGTTTAGTGATGATATTTTAAAAATTGTTTCAAACCTACCAAAAAATAGACAAACTCTACTATTTTCTGCAACCTACCCTGAAAATATCAATAAATTAGCCTCAAAAATCTTAAAATCTCCCATAAAAGTAGAAATTGAAAATAGAGAACAGAGTTTAAATATAGTAGAGAGAGCCTTTAAAACTGAAAATAGAGATAAAGCACTTATAAAAATATTACAATCATTTAAACCAAATCTAGCTCTTATATTTTGTGCAACAAAGGTCAAAACCCAAGAGGTATCTGATATGTTATATAACAGAGGGTTTGATATAGCAACTCTAAATGGTGACTTAGAACAGTATGAGAGAACCGAGATGTTAGTTCAATTTGCCAATGGCTCACTTCCTATTTTAGTAGCTACAGATTTAGCAAGTAGAGGATTAGATATAGACTCCATAGAGACAGTTATAAACTATGATATTCCAATAAAAGCCGAAGATTATACTCATAGAGTAGGTAGAACAGGAAGAGCAGGGAGTAAGGGAGTGGCTATCTCTTTATGTGATCATTACGGTTTAAAAAAATTAAATGAAATAAGACCATCTTTAAATATAGAAGATATAGAAGATTTAAAGAGTGATAAAAACTTCTATATTCAAGGAGAGTATAATACTTTAAGAATTGATGGAGGAAAAAAGAAGAAACTAAGAGCAGGTGATATTTTAGGAACTTTATGTAAAGATATAGGTTTGAACTCTAAAGATATTGGTAAAATTAATATTTATGAAAAGGACTCATTTGTAGCAATTAAAAAGAGTGTTACAAAAAAAGCCTTTAATGGTCTTAAAAATGGAAAAATTAAAAATAGAAAATTTAGAGTTTGGTGGTTGTAGGAGGTTTAAATCCTACAAGCTACCGAAGCTACATCTTTTAACTCCCTTACTCTTGTTTCATCTACTATAATATACTCTAGTAAATCTTTACAAAAATCAGAGTAACAAACAAGATTTTTTTTACCTATATATTCACTATGTTTATATTGTAGTTGTAGATAATCTTGCTCTTTATATTTTAGTAGCATTACACCACTAAAGAAAAATAGTGCATGGTTTAAAACCTCAATAACCTCATCTATATCTGATATAGTCTCCATATTTATATCTGCATAAATCATATCACAATGTTTAGCTCTAAGTTGGTCTAGTTGATTATAGAATATATGATAAAAATCTTCTCTATTATAGGCATCTATTATAATAGTAGCTATATTATGAGATGGTTCAAATATATAGTAGATATTTGAGTAGTCCATTTTTATTTTTTTAGTATTTATATTATATTTTATATCAGCACAATTATTATATATTTCTATAACTTTATCTCTATATATAGTTGGAATAAAAATACTTTTTTCTACACTTTTTAATAGTTTATACCCTATTAAAACAGAGCCTCTTTTTTCTAAAGCAGTTAGGGCATTTCCTTTTAATTTAACACTATTTACAAGTTTACCTATCTCTAGTGCTGTTTCATAAAATTTATGTTTTATATTGCTTCTTTGACTATAGGTGTGATACATAATAGCCTCACCATATAGTGCATAAAGTTTTAACTCTTTAGCTTTTATTAGAAGTTTATCAAACATAGCATTCATTAAACCTCTACCTTGATATTTTGGAGATACAACAGCTATTCCAATCTCTGCAATATTACTATTTTCTGCAAAAACAAATGCAAAGTGACCTACTATCTGCGAACCATTATCTACAACAATAGAGTAGAATTTTTTATTATGATACTCTAAAATTTTACTTGGATAGTAGAACATATCTTTTACATAACTTAATCCATAGTTCTCATATATAAGACGAGATATATCATTTTCATCGCCCTCCCTAAACTCTCTAATTACTAAGTTACTACTATTTATCTCTTCTTTATTGGTAGTTGTATCTATTTTTTTAAGTTCATTAAATATAGGAGTAGATGAATATTTAAAAATTGTAAACTTTTTACCCTTAGTTCCTAGATTTTTATAGATAAGTTTATCAACTAATTTATTGATTTTTTGAAAACCTATACTATTCTCTTTTTCTAAAAGATGATATGACATAGGAACACCCATATCTGTTACATCAATAGAAATCCCATGTAAAAATGGGTGAAATTCAATTGTAATAAATCCCTCTTTATTAGGATAGGAATGTTCAACACTATTTAATACTAACTCTCTAAGAGCTATATCTAAATTTTTAATATCAGCCTTTTTAAAAGATTTTGTTAGTTTAAACAGAGCATTTTGCACTATAGAGTAACACTCCATATCACTTGGTATCTGAATAGAAACGCTATTTTTCATCTCTTATCCTTTTTTAAAGCATAATCTATTTTAACATAATTTTAAATATAAAGCGTTTAAATCTAATTTTTTTTAGATAGTAGTTTTATAAGTATAAGATTTAAAATAAATGAGCTAGGAGAGCCTAAATCTAGTGCTTTTGTTCCATCGGAGAATATTTTAAGTAGCGATTTATCTATCTTATATTTTTTAGATTTTATTACATTTAGTGCTATCTCTTCTATTATCTCTTTACACTCCGTTGATGATATACGGTTATGTTTTTGGATAAAATTATATACTTTTGCTAAGTTTAAATTTTCAATATCTAACTCTAACTCTTCTCTTTCTTCTCTATCATTTATAACTACAATAGGAAGTCTTGATTTTATCGTAGGAAGTATAGAAGATTTTGATTTAGTAATAAGAATAAACTCTTTGTTTTTGGGAGGCTCTTCTAATATTTTTAAAAGTTTATTTTGAGATATTATAGAGAATTTTGGAGCAATAAGTGTAATAAACTCTGTTACTTCACTAGCAATAAAGGCTTTTTCTATAGCAAGTGAAGCGTGTTCAATTAAAAACTCTCTATTTTCACTATCTATAATAGTAATTTTTCTATCTTTTTTAAGCTCTTCTAATTTAACTAAAATCTCTTTTGGTCTCTGTGTTACTATAATTTGACTTGTTAATCTCATTCTAAATCTAACTGATTAAATAGTGACGCATCTATAGTTTTATTAAAGAGTTTAAAAAGTTGAATAAGTTTAATATCTAAAGATATTCCACCATTTTTAAGATAAAAACTATTTGGCACATCTCCATCTATAATCCATAATAAATTCTCCTCATTTCTAAATACAAATTTAGTATAGATACTTTCAGCACTTCCTATATACCATATAAAGTAACCTCTAGGATAGGAAATCTCCAACATATCCTCTAATAAATCTAACTCCTCTCTATTATCCATCTTATCAAGATTTGGAAACATAGATTTTAGAGTATAGATAGGTAAAAAAGGTCTCTCATCTCTTAAAGCATTAATTTTATTTGCAATATATCTAGCATACCACCCTCTACTATCATCTGTCAATATAAGAATGGTTTGACCTTCTAAAATCTTTTTAATAGCTCTCTGAATAACAGGAACCCAATCATAACGGCACTCCTCCATCCATGAAAAACCAGAACCCTCTTCACGGATAGTATTAAGTGTCCACTCTAATATGGGTGTCATTAAAACTCTAAGCGTCTAATTTATATACAGAGTGAAGTGTACGAACAGCAAGTTCTGCATACTTTTGAGCAATAATCATAGATACTTTTATCTCACTTGTTGAAATCATCTCAATATTAATATTCTCTTCTGCTAAAGCCGAAAATGCTGTAGCTGCAACGCCAGAGTGTGATTTCATACCAATTCCAACAATAGATACTTTACAAATATCACTATCGAAACTTTTTCCACCAATATCATGGTCAAAATTATCAATAATCTCTTTTGTTCTTGCTAATTCACTCTCTGCTACTGTAAAACCTAAAGAAGTTAATCCATTGCTACTAGCATTTTGAATAATCATATCAACATTTATCTGCTCATCTGCTAGTTTTGTAAAAATCTCACCTGCAATTCCAGGTCTATCTGAAACATCTCTTAAAGATACTCGTGCTTGATTTCTATCTAATGCTATACCACTTACTAATACTGCTTCCATATTTTTATTCTCCTCTCCTATAACCGTCCCCTCTGCATCTGAAAAAGAACTTTTTGCTACTATTTTAACTTTTAATTTTTTTGCTAATTCAACTGAACGATTTTGAAGTACTTTAGCACCAAGTGAAGCTAACTCCAACATCTCTTCATAAGAGATATAATCCATTTTTTTAGCTTTTGGTTCAATTCTAGGGTCTGTTGTATAAATTCCATCAACATCACTATATATCTCACAAGCATCAGCCTTTAATGCTCCAGCAATAGCAACAGCTGAAAGGTCAGAACCTCCCCTACCTAAAGTTGTAACTGCACCATTTTCATTAATTCCTTGAAAACCTGCAACAATTACTACTTTTCCACTATCTATCTCTTTTTGCATAGCTTTTGGGTCAATACTCTCTATTCTAGCATAGGTGTGAAAACTATTAGTCTTTATTCCTGCTTGTCGTCCAGTCATAGCAATAGCATCAATACCCACCTCTTTTAAAGCAATAGCTAAAAGTGCTGATGTTACTCTCTCTCCTGAACTTAAAAGCATATCCATCTCTCTTTTAGATGGATTATCTGAAAAGTGTTTAGCAAACTCTATTAATTTATTTGTCTCACCACTCATAGCAGAGACTACTACTACTATATCATTACCACTATTTTTGGCTTTAGCAACGCGAGAAGCAACGCTTGAAATTCGTTCTAAACTTCCTACACTTGTACCACCATACTTATGTACTATTAACATCTATCTATATATCCCTCTTTTACAAAATGTTCTATCACTCTTCTATATACTCGTCGTTTAAAATATGTTGCCTTTTTTAGCAACTGCTCATACTCTACATATCTATAATCTTCAAACTCTGGTTCGTGATAACTATCAAGATTAATTTTAGCATCTCTTTTGAGTTGTACTAAAAAATATTTTTGTGTTTGACCATCAAATGGGTACATTTTTCTAGCCTTTGTACCACTTGGAAAATCATACTTTATCCAATAAGGATACTCTGCAATAACATCAACACTATTACACCCTATCTCCTCTTGTAATTCACGAAGAAGTGCCTCTTTGGGGGTTTCACCTTTATCAATACCGCCTTGAGGGAACTGCCACGCATTTTTAATATCTGACCGTTTACCTAAAAAAAATTCACACTTTTGTGGATAGTCTGAAGAGAGTATTACAGCTGCGACATTTGGGCGATAACGCTTTCTTGTCTGCATTTTTGTACTCTTCTTTCATAAAAAAAATTAAAATCTATTAATAATAGAATTCTATTATTCTGACGAAATTTTAGCTAAAATGTCATTAAAAAATGGTGAAAAATGCTACTATATATCCACATACCATACTGTGACTCAAAGTGCTACTATTGTAGTTTTAATAGCTATACAGATAAGTTTGATACAAGAGAAGAGTACATATTAGCTCTAAAAAAACAGTTAGAGTTTGAGTTAGATAGATTTGAAGTTAAAGAAAGAGATATTGAGTCTATCTTTATAGGAGGGGGAACACCCTCAACTATTAAACCTACTCTTTTTAAACCTATATTTAAAATGCTTACTCCTTTTATTAAAGAGAATGCTGAAATAACAGTAGAAGCAAATCCAAATTCTGCTACTCTCAATTGGTTAAAAGGGATATTTGATTTAGGAGTAAATAGAGTCTCGTTTGGAGTTCAAAGTTTTAATGAAGATAAATTAAAAGCACTAAATAGGTCTCACTCTCCACAACAGGCAGTAGATGCTATTAATAGTGCAAAAAGAGTGGGTTTTAAACACATCTCACTAGATTTAATATATAACTATCAAAATGATACAAAAGAGATTTTAGAAAAAGATATAGAAAAAGCCTTCTCTCTTCCAATAGACCATATATCAGCCTATGAGTTAACTATAGAAGATGGAACAAAATTCTCGACTACTCCTAATGCTAAACAGGAAAATGAAAATTTAGCCTTTTTTGTATCAAACGAGATTAAAAAAAGAGGATTTAATCAATATGAGATTTCAAACTTTGGAACTTATGAGAGTTATCACAATAGAGGCTATTGGGAGTTAAAAGATTATATAGGAGTTGGTGCAGGAGCTGTTGGATTTAAAAAAAATATTAGATACTATCCAATCACCAATATAGACAAATATATAGAAAATCCAATATATACAGACATAGAGATATTAACAGAAGATGAGGTTATAACTGAAAAAATCTTTTTAGGACTTCGTAGCAGTGTTGGAGTAGATAAGGCTATTTTGGATAAAGATATGATAGATAGAGCTGATTTTTTAGTAAAAAATCATAAACTAATAAAAGAAGACAATATATATAAAAATAGAGACTACTTTTTAAGCGATGAGTTAGCACTATATATAGAGGGGTGATTTATGTTAGATTTTAAATTATGGCAAGAGACACTATCAGAGCTTACCAACAATAAATATTTTGAGCTTTTTATGATGGGTATTATTATATTTTCAGCAATGCTTATTGGAATTGATACCTTTAATTTAGACCCAGTCTATGAAGATATAATATTTACACTAGATAAGATAATTACTATTGTATTTATTATAGAGATAAGTCTAAGAATTACAGCTCATAAAAAACCGTGGCACTTTTTTAAAGATGGTTGGAATATTTTTGATTTTATTATTGTAACTATTAGTTTAGTTCCAATTGATGGAAACCATTCAGCAGTAGCAAGACTACTTAGAATTTTTAGGATTTTAAGACTTATTACTATAATGCCCGAACTAAAAGGTATTATTAATGCTCTTTTTAAATCATCTAAATCAATAGCTTATGTACTAATTTTAATGTTTATTATTTTTTATATATTTGCAGTAACTGGAACTGTATTTTTTGAAAATACAAAATCAGGTCTTTGGGTAGATGTAGGAACAGCACTTCTTACACTCTTTAGAGTAATGACATTTGAGGGTTGGACAGAAGTTATGTATGAGACAATGGAGATATACCCATGGAGTTGGATTTACTATATTACCTTTATATTTTTAACTACATTTACATTTTTAAATATGATTATTGGAATAATAGTAGATACTTTAAATGAAGAGCATAAAAAAGAGAAAAAAGAGGAAGATGCAGATGATAAAAGACTTATTAAAGAGTTAATAGAGCAAAATAAGGAGTTGATTAAGAGGATTGAGGAGAGTGATTTAAGAAAGATTAAGTAGAATTCTAATTAAAAAGAGATTTCTAAAAATATGCAAAAAGTCCTAGAGGTAAAAAATATCTCAAAAATATATAAGATATATAAAAGCAATTTCGATAGATTAAAAGAGATTTTTACCAAAAATAGCTACCATAGAGAGTTTATAGCCAATAAAAATATATCTTTTAGTCTATATCAAGGTGAGACTCTAGGGATTATAGGTGTAAATGGTGCAGGAAAATCGACTATACTGAAAATTATAGCAGGGGTAATTGAACCAACAGAGGGTGAGATTATAAGAGGTGGAAGAGTTACAGCACTCTTGGAACTTGGAACAGGATTTAACCATGAGATGAGTGGATATGATAATATCTATTTAAATGGTACTCTAATTGGTATGAGTAAAAAAGAGATAGATAGAAAAATAGAGAGTATAATTGAGTTTAGTGAGTTGGGTGATTATATATATGAGCCAATACAGACATACTCATCAGGAATGAGTATGAGGTTAGCTTTCTCTATTGCTATATTTTCAGAGCCTCAAATTTTAATAGTTGATGAGGCTTTAAGCGTAGGAGATGCACACTTTGCTGCAAAGTGTACTAAAGCATTAAAGAGTAGAAAAGAGCAAAATATGAGCATTATCTATGTATCTCACGATTTAAATTCACTTAAAATTTTATGTGATAGAGTTATTTTATTAAATGGTGGTGAGATTTCTACACAAGGCGAACCTGAAGAGGTAATAAATAGCTATAACTTTTTAATCTCAAAACTAAATGATGAAAATGAAAAAATGAGTATAAAACCAAATAACTCCTCTTTTGGTACTTTTGATATAGAGATAACAAGTGTTACTATAAAAGGAAAAGAGTCAAATTCAAATCTAATAAGTTCAGGAGAAGATGCCACTATAGATATAGAGATAAAATCTAAAAAAGATTTACCAAATATGACTATAGGAATAGCAATTAGAGATAGATTTGGTCAAGATATTTTTGGTACAAATACATTTCATCACCATTTAAAAGTTGATTTTAAAAAAGATAAGAGTTATAGATGTAGTTTTAGTATGCCTTTAAATATTGGAGTAGGAAAATACTCAATAACTACAGCAATACACTCAAACGAAACACATCTTGATAACTGCTCTCACTGGTTAGACCATGCTACCGATTTTGAAATAGCAGGGGTTAAGGGGGAGCTTTTTATTGGTGTTTGCAGACTAGAACCACAAATTAAGTTTATCTCTTTATAATTAATGAGAAGAGGTAAATTTTTATGGCAACTATTCAACAAAAAATAGCAGGACTCTATATAGCATTTTTTAATCGTGCAGCAGATAAAAATGGATTAGAGTATTGGGAAAATAGAGCTTCTACATTAGGTGAAAATATTGCCATAAAGGAGTTAGCTTCTGGTTTTTCAGCTCACCCCAAATTTACAGACCTATATAGTAACTTATCAAATCAAAAGTTTGTAGAGGCTATATATAAAAATAGTTTAGGTAAAGAGGGAGATAGTGAAGGGATAGCATATTGGACAAAACAGTTAGATAGTGGAGTTAGTCGTTCTGATATGGTAGCTGATTTTATCTCCATATCATTAGATTTTAACCCAAACTCTCCTCAATATGCCAATTTATCTAAAGAAGAGATAGATATAGCCTCTCAAAGAAAAGCATTAATTACCAATAAATCAAATCTATCATTAGATTATGTATCTTTGCTTTCAGATAAAACCAATCTTGACCCAAAAACAGACCCTTCAAACTCTGCTTCATTAGATGCAGACCCATCATTTAAAGCTTCTATTAAAGTTCTATCAACTATAACAGATAATACAACTACAGTTGATAGTGTAGAAGAGGGTTTAAAATTGCTAAAAGATAGAAGTGATGCTATATATATTTTAAATAGTGTAACTATTATTAATAAAGAGAATATAACAACTAAAATAGAGGAACAATCATCTGCTCATAACAACTTATCATATACCAATAGTGGTTTAGGCATTTTAAGCGACTCCTCAACAGAAGGAGTCTCATCTATTGATTCAACTACTCATTGGAATAAAAGTGAAATTACATTTAGTTTTAATAATACTATTCCAGATAGTTATCAACACTA
This sequence comes from Campylobacteraceae bacterium, assembly GCA_027065385.1. Lineage (GTDB taxonomy): Bacteria > Campylobacterota > Campylobacteria > Campylobacterales > Sulfurovaceae > UBA1140. Next base: position 14,281 of record JAMOOP010000154.1, read on the forward strand.
TCCAAATGAGGCATTAACTAATAATTGGTTATCTTTAAATCAAGCTCAACAAAATACAACTCGTACTATAATAGATGAGATAAATAATCTTTTAAATATTAAATTAACAGAGGTAAAAGATAATGGAGATATTAGATTTAATATAGTAGATATGGAAGAGAATACAGCAGGTTTCTCATTCTATCCTACAGATAATCCTGATTATGGTGGAGATGTATTTTTATCTTCATCTTTTAATAGTGACCCTAAAAATTATGGATTAGATAGAGGTGAAGGTGGCTGGGTTACTATAACCCATGAACTAGGTCACGCTTTAGGTTTAAAACATCCATTTGAAGAGCCAAATAAACTACCATCAAATCAAGATGATATAAATCATACTGTAATGTCATATACAACAAAAGAGGATATTTATCCAGAGTTTATAGTTAGTAGTTCAACTATAAAATTGGAGTATCATATTCTCTATCCTGACCTATATTCACTATATGATGTATCAGCACTACAAGCAATATATGGAGTAAATCAAACCTATCATGCAGAAGATAATATATATAGTACAAAATATAAAGATTATAAAATTCAAACTATTTATGATGCAGGTGGAAAAGACACTATAGACCTATCTACTACAAAGGGAAATACAACTATAGATTTAAAAGGTGGAACTTTAAATAGTGTAGATGAGTATAGTTTAGAAGATATTATACTACTGCATCAAGAAGGAATTAGTAATTCTGAAGCTAAAGATTGGATTAAAAATAAGATTACAGAATTATATAATGATAATAATCTATATACAGGAAAAAATAATTTTGGTATAGCACAAGGTGTTATAATAGAAGATATTAAAACAGGAAGTGGGGAAGATATAGTAAAAGATAATTTAGTTGACAATAGTATCTTTACAGGAGCAGGAGATGATAAAATCTATTTAGGTCAAGGAGGATATGACTATGTAGATGGAGGAGAGGGGAGTGATAGCTTATATTTAAATATATTAAAAAATCAAGTTGAAATAAAAGAGATAGATACAGATAAATATACTATAATTGCAGATAGTTTTGGAGCTGAAATTATTGGAGTTGAGACAATACATTTTAGTAATGGGGAAATTTATAGTTTATAATGGAGAGTTAATGGTAGAGATTAATAGTGAAAAGATAGATAAAAATCTATTAGAAGAGGAGATAGAAAATATTATAGATAGATATAAAAAAAATCCTTTAAAAAGAAAAAAAAGAAAAAAAATAGAAAGAAAGATATATCAAATAGAAGATTTTACAAAATATCATGATATTGAGTTTATAGAAAATCTATATAGAAAGGTTCTATTAAGAGAGGTTGACCAAAATGCACTAAAAAAGAGATTGGAGCTTTTAAGAAGTGGAAAGAGGTCTAAAAGTGAGATTTTATCTATGGTTAGATTTTCAAAAGAGGGGAGAGATAAAAATATACCAATATTAGGTATAAAAAAACGACTTTTTATAACAGTTTTAAATCGTATTCCGATTTTGAGTTTTTGTATAAAGCTTTTTATGCTTCCTAAATTTATAGAAAGAGTTAATCGGTTTGAAGCACACTTTTTTTTATATCAACAAGAGTTAAATAGTAAAATAGAAGAGAATAAAGATAGTTTAAATAGTAAAATAGAAGAGAATAAAAATAGTTTAAATAGTAAAATAGAAGAAAATAAAAATAGTTTAAATAGTAAAATAGAAGAGAATAAAAATAGTTTAAATAGTAAAATAGAAGAAAATAAAAATAGTTTAAATAGTAAAATAGAAGAAAATAAAAATAGTTTAAATAGTAAAATAGAAGATTATAATAATAAAACTATATATAGTCTAAAAGAGCTAGAACTTCGTATTAATGAGATAAAAAGAGCAAAAGAGCAATTAAAAGAGATGGAAAATAGCCTATCTAATTTAGTTCAGAATATAAAAAGTAATAGTAGTAATCAAAATATATTAGAGACTATTAAAAAAGAGCAAAATAGTACTCTTGATGAGCTATATATATCATTTGAAGATAAATTTAGAGGAAAAAGGGAAGATATAAAATCAAGACAAGCTTACTATCTTCCAATAGTAAAAGAGCTTATAAAAGAGCCTAATGATTTAGTAATAGATATTGGTTGTGGAAGAGGAGAGTGGTTAGAGTTATTAAAAGAGCATAATATAAAATCTCGTGGCATAGATTTGAATAGATTAATGGTAAAAGAGTCTAAAGAGTTGGGTTTAGATGTTATAGAGAGTGATGCTATAGAGTATCTTAAATCTTTAGAAGATAGCTCAATATCTATAGTTACTGGTTTTCATATAGCAGAACATCTACCATTTAAAACTCTTATATCTCTTTTTGATGAGGTATATAGAGTATTAAAAATAGGAGGTGCTATTATTTTAGAGACTCCAAACCCTGAAAATCTATTTGTTGGTGCTTGTAGCTTCTATACAGACCCTACACATATTAACCCAATTCCACCTGTAACTTTAGAGTTTTTAGCCCAAAATAGAGGTTTTAAAAATGTAGCAATTCATAGACTCCACCCCATAAAAGAGCCTCAATTTTTAAATATAGAAAATAGCCAAGATGTAAATAATCTAATATTTGCATCAATAAAAGAACAAGATTACTCAATAATAGGATATAAATAGTGATAAAAATACATCAATTCTCCCCATCAGCAGTAAAAGGAGATGGCATTGGTAATGGCATGTTCTATCTACAAAAGATATTAAATAATTTAGGTTTTACCTCATATATATATGCTGAAGATATAGAAAACTCTTTAAAAGAAGAAGTTTTATCATATAAAAAGATAGATAAAAAGGATAAAACTCAAATACTTTTAATTCACTACTCTATATATTATGACTTTTCACAATGGATAGATAAGTTAGAGTGTAGAAAAGTTATGATATATCACAATATCACCCCACCTCACTTTTTTAAAAAAAACTCACTTCTCTATAAACTATGTAAAAAAGGTATAGAGTATCTACCTTCCCTATCAGATAAAGTAGAGGGTGCCATAGGAGATAGTAACTTAAACTCAAAAGAGCTAAAAGAACACAATTTTAAAAATATAAAAACTATTCCACTTCTAATTGATACCAATAAAATATTAGATGCTAAGTGGGATTATAGACTCTTTGATAATATAGTAGAAGATTTTACAATTATATTTGTAGGTAGAGTTGCTAAAAATAAAGCTCAACACGACATTATAGAGATAGCCAATATCTATAGTAAAATATATCCAAATTTTAAACTCTATATTATAGGTGGTACAACAGACCATGAGTATAGAGAGCATCTTAAAACTCTAATATATCAATATGGTTTAGAAGAGAATATAATATTAACAGGAAAAGTATCAGATAGTGAGCTGTTTGCATACTATAGAGGAGCAGATATTTTTTTATGTATGAGTGAGCATGAGGGGTTTGGAATTCCTCTAATTGAGTCTATGCTTTTTAATACACCTGTAATTGCCTATAATAGTAGTAATATAAAAGATACACTAAACGGTGGTGGAGTTCTTTTTAATAAAAAATCTTATAAGCATATAGCAGGAGTTATAGAGTTAATTAGAACCAATAAGCCATTTAGAAGAGCCATATTAGAGACTCAAAAAAGAGCTATAGAGATTTATAAAGATAAAAATATAGTAGATAGTTTAGTTAAATATCTAAATTCACTAAAAGTAGAGGTAAAAAAGCCAAATATTAAAGAGAAAAGAAATCATATAAAGTTCCAATTTGAAGGACCTTTTGATAGTAGCTACTCTTTAGCAATTTTAAATAGATACTCAGCCCTATCTTTTGAAGAAAAATACCCAAACCAAGTATCACTCTACTCCACAGAAGGAGGAGGAGACTATAACCCAGACCAAAACTTTTTAAGAGATAATCCAAAGATATTAAAAATGAACCAATTATCTAAAAAAAGAGCCAATAGCGAAGTAGTTTTTAGAAACCTCTATCCACCAAGAGTCACCGGCATGAGTGGAGAGCTTAATATTTTAAATAGTTACGGTTGGGAGGAGTCTAGTTTTCCTCTAAAATATGTAAAAGAGTTTAATCAAAATTTAGATGGCATAACTGTTATGTCAAAATTTGTAAAAAGAGTATTAAAAGAGGCAGGTGTTAAAGTTCCAATTAAAATTGTAGGTTTAGGAGTAGAGCATATATTATCTACTACTCCAAAACCATTTAATCTAAAAACCAATAAAAGTTTTAAATTTTTACATATATCATCATCTTTTCCAAGAAAAGGTATTGATATTCTGCTAAAAGCTTATATTGAGAGTTTTACAGCTAAAGATGATGTAACACTTATTATAAAAACATTCCCAAACCCACACAACACTATAGAAGATAAGATTAAAAAGATAAGAGAAGATAAAAACTCTCCAGAGATAATCTTAATAAATCAAGATTTAGAAGATAGTTATATTGCATGGCTATATAAAACCTCTAATGCCTTAGTAGCTCCAAGTAGAGGAGAGGGTTTTGGTCTTCCATTAGCTGAAGCTATGCTTTTTAATCTGCCTGTAATTACTACAAATTTTGGAGGGCAAATTGATTTTTGTAATAGTGAAAACTCATGGTTAATTGATTACTCCTTTAAAAAAGCTAAAACTCATCTAAATCTATTTAACTCCTACTCGGCAGAGCCAAAAGTAGAGGATTTAAAGAGATTACTAAAAGAGCAACTCTCTTTAACAAAAGAGGAGAAAGAGAAAAAAACTAAAAAAGCCTATAATCTAATAACCACAAAGTTTAGATGGCAAGATTATAGAGAAAAAACAGAAGAGTTTATAGAGGAGTTAAAAAAAGAGCCAATATTTAAAAAAGAGAAGATAAATCTAGGTTGGGTTAGTAGTTATAATACAAAGTGTGGAATTGCTACCTATTCAGAATTTTTACTAGATAATTTTAATACTAAATACAATACAACAATCTTTGCAAACTATACAAAAGAGCCAATAGATTTAGAAAAAGAGAGTAGAGTTATTAGATGTTGGGAAAATAGATTTGATAAAAACAATCATAATTTAATTAACACTATATTAGATAAAAATATTAATATATTAATTATAAATTTTAATTTTGGCTTTTTTAGTACCCATAATTTAAAAGAGATAATAGAGAGACTATCTAAAGAAAATATTAAAATAGTTATTATATTCCATAGTGTAGCAGATGTAACAATAGAGGGTTTAGAGGCATCTTTAAAAGATATAAAAGATACTTTACTCCTTGTAGATACTCTATTGGTTCATACTATAGATGATTTAAACTTTTTTAAAAATATGGAATTATCCAATATTTCACTTTTCCCACATGGAGTAATTAATAGAGATATAGAACAAGAGACAAAAGAGATAAAAACCATATCAAGTTACGGTTTTCTTCTTCCACATAAAGGAATTTTAGAGTTAATAGACTCCTTTGCTATATTAGAAAAAGAGTTTTCATACTTAAGATTACTACTTGTAAATGCTATATATCCTGTAAAAGAGTCAAAAGAGTATTATAATTTATGTAAAAGAAGAGTAGAAGAGTTAAATCTATCTAAAAAGATTAAATTTGAGACAAAATTTTTAGAGGATAATGACTCTTTTAAACTTTTAGACCAATCAGATTTAGTAGTTCTACCATATAGAAAAACTCAAGAGTCAGCAAGTGGAGCAATTCGTTATGCCATAGCTACTAAAAAGGGGGTTCTTTGTACTCCACAACCAATATTTTCTGATGTATCAGATATAGTTCACTTTACAGATGGATTTACTCCACAAGATATATCCAAAAAGATAAAAGAGCTAATTTTAGACCCAAATATTTTACATAAAAAAATAGATATACAACAAAATTGGATAGAAGAGCATGATTGGAGATATATATCAGCAAAGTTACAAAGGATAATAGATGAGACTCTCACCTAAATATAAAAAGGTTATAAAAAAACATTTCTATAAAATATTTAAAAAAGGTGAAATATATCTATTTGGAAGTAGAGTTGATAATAATAAAAAAGGTGGAGATATAGATTTATATCTAGTAATAAATGAACATATAAATCTATTTGAAAAGAAGATAAAGTTTTTATCAAGAGTTAAAAGAGAATTAGGTGAACAAAAAATAGATATTGTTTTTAATCAAGATAAAAATAGACTAATAGAACAGGAGGCTATAAAATGGGGAATAAAACTTTAATATATAAACAAAAGGTAGAAGATAATTTAAAAGAGAGCTATAAACATCTAAAAAGATTAAATATAGCCTTTAAAGAGCTAGAAAACTCATATAAGTTTACAATAGATAAGGACTCTTTTGAGTCTATTTTAGAAAGCAATCAAGATTTAGCCTATAGTGACCAAATTATATATAGATTTTCTAAACTTCAAGACACTATGGGTGCAAAACTATTTAAATCTGTACTACTTTATCAAGGTGAAAATGTAAATAAGCCATTTTTAGATATTTTAAATCAATTAGAGAGAATAGATATTGTAAATGTTGATGACTGGTTTGAGATAAGAGATTTAAGAAATGAGATAGCTCATGACTATAATGATAGTGACAATGTTGCTATTAATATTTTAAATATGATTTATAGATTAAAAGATGAATTAGAAAATATATTAAATGCTATAACTATTTTAATTAAAAAGTAAATAGATGTTCGGTTATATCCGTTTTATACTAGCACTATTAGTAGTGCTATCTCACTTAGATATAAGATTTTATGGTTTAAATCAAGGGGTAATTGCAGTAGTTATATTTTATATATTAGCAGGATTTGTAGTATCTTATATCTATAATAATATTTATAATAGAGATTATAGATTATTTATTATTGATAGAGTAAAAAGAATTTTTCCACTATATCTATTTATTATATTTTTAACAGTTATATTTTTATTAACTACCAATTATGGAAATCCCCATTTTAATCTTATAAATATCTTATCAAATCTAACTATTATTCCATTAAATTTCTATATGTGGATAGATAGTACAATTTTAACTAACCCTAAATGGTGTTTAATCCCTCCTGCATGGTCACTTGGAACTGAACTACAAGCCTATATAATTTTACCATTTACCATTATATACCCAAAATTAAAATATATTTTAGCTTTAATCTCTTTTCTTATATATACAGTAGCAAATTTAAATATAATTCACCCAGACTATTATGGATATAGATTAATAGTTGGAGTAGTTTTTATATTTATATTAGGTTCATCTCTGCAACAGCTATTAGTTTCTAAAAAAAGAGTCAATATCTACTTTATATCAACTATATGGTTTAGTACACTTTTTTTAATGGTATCTATAATATATTTAGATTTACCTATAAAAGCATACTTAAAAGAGACAACTATAGGTATTTTAATTGGAACTCCTCTAATATATCTACTCTCCAATAGTAAAAAGAGGCTACCATTAAATTCTATTTTAGGAAAACTATCATATTCACTCTTTTTAAGTCACTTTTTAGCTATTTGGATAGTAAAAAAGTATAGTTTTTTTTACAATTATCTACTATCTGTAGTAACTTTAGCACTAACTATAGCTTTAATTGGTATATATATGGAAAATATATTTAAAAAAAAGTGTAGAAAAAATGTAGATTAAAAAAAAACAAAATTTTTTAGTATCACTTTAAGATTTTTGTGCTAGAATAATGCCAGAGTAAAGATTATTCTTAGAATTTAAAAGAATAATACTATTTACTTCTAAACCTAATTAAATTTCTTAAAGGAAAAGGAGAAACACTTATGGCATTAACAAAAACACAAGTTTCTATGCTTTATGTAGCTATTTTTAATAGAGCTTCAGAAGGAGAGGGTAATAAATATTGGCAGACAAATCAACCAGATATGGCGTCAACTGCTAATGCAATGTTAAATACACCTGATGCAAAAGCATATTTTGGTTCAAGTCTCGACACTGACCAAGCATTTATTGAACTTATTTATAAAAATACACTAAATAAAACATATTCTGACGATAAAGATGGTATTGATTATTGGGTAAAAGAGTTAGCTAATAAAAGTAGAGGTGAGGTTGTTGCCGCTTTAGTAAATGCAGTAGCTGATTATAAAGATAGTACAGATGCAACAACAAAAGCAGCTTATGACCAATTTATGAATAGAGTTGAAGTATCTGATTATGTAGCAGATAAAATGGAAAAAGCACCTGACGATTATAAAACTTCTCTTGGATTTGATGGTGATTTAACAGTAACTAATGATGCTTCAACAGTAACAACTGCAGAGTCTATAATAGATGATGCTGTTCAGTCTGCTAATGCACAAAAATTAACTGTTCAACCAGATAATATCCATGGAACAAATGGTGATGATTTATTTGATGGTTCTGTAGTTCAAAATACAATCAATGGTAACAATGTTGATACATTTACAAGTTCAGATAGAATTGATGGTGGAACAGGGAACGATACACTTATTATTCAACAAACAGGTGATAATACTATAGTAAGTGGGGCAGTATCAAATATTGAAAATATAAAATTTACAGCTTTTGGTGATATTAAATATGATATGTCAAATACTACAGGTGTAACAGATTTCCTAAACCAAAACTCAGTAGCTAAGTTAACTTTAACTGGTGCTAATGAAATGAATATTGGTATTAAAAATATTAATAATAAAACTACCCATATTACATTTGATGGTACTGTTTATGCTACAACTACGGATAGTACTACTTTAACATTAGAGAATGCTACAAATCAAGCACAAGTTACTTTAAATGGTACTAATGATATAGAAACACTAAATATCGTATCTAAAACAGCTAATAATAAAATTGATTTAGGTGGTACAGCAATTAATGGTACTACAACAATGGTTATTACAGGTGACAAAGACCTAAGTATTGATACTACAGATAATAGTAATGCTATGACAGCACTTAAAACTGTTGATGCTTCAGCATTTACAGGAGCTTTAGATTTAGATTTAAGAAATAGTGCAGCTGATGTTAAATTAAATGTTACTGGTGGTAGTGGTGATGATAAAGTTATGATTGATAACTTTACTAAAGATGATGTACTTGATTTGGGAGCTGGTAAAGATGGTTTAGGTATAACTCTAACTTCTAGTGTTACAACTGCTGCATCACTAAAAAATATAGAGGATATTGCCTTTAGAACAGATACTGATAATTTAACAGTTAATCTTGATGGTGCAACAGAATTAGAGAGAATTGCTTTAGAGTTAGGTGGAGAAACAATTAATGTGACAAATGCAGCTTCTTCTGTAACAGAACTTGACTTTTTAAGTCTTAATAATAAAGCGAGTGATACTTTAGATGATATTAACTTTAGATTAAAAGATTCATCAGGAACATCAGATAGCTTAACATTAAATATAGCAAGTGTTGATAGTGATGCAAGAGCGATTCAAATGAACGATACAGCTCTTTTAACAATGGCTCAATTTACAGCAAACAATGTTGAAGAGATTACAATTAATACTGCTAATCTTGGGAAAGATGACACATCTACAGATGCAGTTGAAGGTGGTTTACTTATAAAAGACTTTAATGCAGATAGCGTTACAAAACTTACTATTGTAAGTGATACAAAAGTTGATTTAGTTGGTGGTACTACAAACAGTACGAATGCAACTCACAATTTAAGTAAAACAATAACTGAAATTGATGCAAGTGCTGCAAATGGTGGTGTATTGTTAGATTTAACAGAAGTAGCTGACTTAACTGATTCAACTGCTCCATCTGTAACGGTAACCACAGGTTCAGGTGTAGATAATATTAGTAATATAAATGTTACTACAAATGTGACAATTAAGACAAATGATGGTATTGATACTTTAAATATATTCAGTGCTGTAACAGATAAAAAAACAGTTATTATTGATTCTGGTGCAGGAAATGATAGTATAGATGTTTCTAAGCAAACAGCTGGTGACAATACAGATGATGGGGTAATTAAAATTACAACAGGTGATGGTGTTGATACAGTTAAAATTAATGCAGATGTAGCAGCTGACGGTGGTAAAGGAGACAGTTATGATATTAGTATTTCTGACTTTACTACTGGTGTAGCAGGAGATAAGATAGCATTTGATGCTAATAGTGCTGGTACAACTTATAGTGAAATTGATGTTGGTGCAACAGGTGGTACAAAAGGAACTTCCGTTGATGGTTTGAATGTTGTTTACTCTACAGAAACAGCACCAAGTTCTTTATCAATAACAAATATAACTACTTTCTTAAATACTGAAATGAATGTCAAGGCAGCTGATATTATGTATTTTGTAGTTAGTGATGGTTCTGATGCGGCTCTTGTAAGATTTGATGATAAGTCAGTATCAGCAAATGATGCTATTGATGATGGAGAACTAGATATTTTAGTTACATTAAGTGGTATTTCAAATGTTAAAGATTTACATGCTGATAACTTTGTTGATTTTATAGGATAATTTTAACTATAGGGGTAGGGAGGAAGAATTCCCCCCTCCCTCCGAACCGTGCATACGGTTTCCCGTACACGGCTCTCCAATCGATAGTTTTAACTCGTTCCCAAACTTCTAACTCGTTCCCAAACTTTTTGTTTGGGAATGTATAGATGAGAAACAAATTAATCAAATATTCATTTATTCTTCTACACTTTAGACAAAAAATATAAAGAATTAGGAATAGTTTAAAGAAAAAGATGATTCTTTAACTCGTTCCTACCATCTTGGTGGGAATGCATACGAGAATATAAATTACCAAAACTTCTCGACCTCAATCAATCCGTCAATCCCCTCATAATCTCTAGCACTACTATAACGCCAATGTTTTGCTTTATCTACATAACCTCTTTAACTCGTTCCCACCATCTGAGACTGCGACATAACATTCTAAAAGTTGGGGAGCAAGGAAAATTCTCTACTATTTTTGTTCTAACTCTTCAATTTCACTTATACTCAAACCTGTAATTAATGCTATTGTCGATATATCTATATTTTGTTTTAGGGAGCTTTTGGCTATCTCTAAAGTTTTCTCTATTTTCCCTTTCTCTCTACTCTCTTCTAATTCTATCTCTTTAGTTATTGCATAACTTTTTTCATCTCTTAGCTGCTCAATATATCTTTCATATTTTAATCTCTCTCTTCCTTTAAGTTGCATAATATCTAGTGTCTCTTTGGCTTCATCTAATCCTTGAGCTGTAAAACTACTTTTTATCTCTTCATTTTTTAAAAAATATATCCACTCATCTAAACTATTTTTTGCTATATCATTAAACTTATTTATTCTAATTACATAATATTCTGGAAATAGGTCACTAACTTTTTCTCTATTAAATCTATTTTTATTTCTAGTAGAAAGTTCTAATGTATCATCTCTATTTATACCTTTAAATGCTGTAGTTCCATGATATATATAATCTTCTCCTGAACCTAAATCAAAATATAAAATATTAACACTAATTACTTTTACAATATTTCCATAATTTTCTCCAAGTTTTAAATGTTCAGTAATAGTTTTACTTACACCATAAAGCATTCTTTGAAAGTAGTCATATTGACTAGAGAATTGGATTTCAACTATAATAATCTCCCCATCACTATTTTTTAGTTTAATATCTACCCTATTAAATTTATCACTATCTTTTTCTTGGTTGGCTTCACTTTCTAAAATCTCTTCTATTTTTAAATATTTTTTGAACTTTTTATCTGTGATATTTTCATTTTCTTTTTTATAAATTAGTTCAGTTAAAAAGCCCTCTAAAATAGCAAAATTTGATTTACTTCTAAGTAGCCTTTTCATTGCCCAATCTAATGATATTAATCTATTTTCTATCATTTAAAATCCTTTTTTAGGAGGATTATATCACAAATAGATTGGAAGTAAAAATTTAACTTGTTTCCAAACTCTATTACTCCTAGTTTTTTAATCTTTCTATCTCTTCAATAGTTAATCCTGTTTTTAAAGCAATAGTTTCAATATCTAAAACATCTAAAAGGTTTTTAGCTACTTCACGCTTTTCTTGATATTTTCCTTTCTCAATTCCTTTCTCAATTCCTTTCTCAATTCCTTGTTCCAATCCTTGCTCTTTTGCCTCTTGAAGTTCTATCTCTTTAGTTATTGCATAACTTTTTTCATCTCTTAGCTGCTCAATATATCTTTCATATTTTAATCTCTCTCTTCCTTTAAGTTGCATAATATCTAGTGTCTCTTTGGCTTCATCTAATCCTTGAGCTGTAAAACTACTTTTTATCTCTTCATTTTTTAAAAAATATATCCACTCATCTAAACTATTTTTTGCTATATCATTAAACTTATTTATTCTAATTACATAATATTCTGGAAATAGGTCACTAACTTTTTCTCTATTAAATCTATTTTTATTTCTAGTAGAAAGTTCTAATGTATCATCTCTATTTATACCTTTAAATGCTGTAGTTCCATGATATATATAATCTTCTCCTGAACCTAAATCAAAATATAAAATATTAACACTAATTACTTTTACAATATTTCCATAATTTTCTCCAAGTTTTAAATGTTCAGTAATAGTTTTACTTACACCATAAAGCATTCTTTGAAAGTAGTCATATTGACTAGAGAATTGGATTTCAACTATAATAATCTCCCCATCACTATTTTTTAGTTTAATATCTACCCTATTAAATTTATCACTATCTTTTTCTTGGTTGGCTTCACTTTCTAAAATCTCTTCTATTTTTAAATATTTTTTGAACTTTTTATCTGTGATATTTTCATTTTCTTTTTTATAAATTAGTTCAGTTAAAAAGCCCTCTAAAATAGCAAAATTTGATTTACTTCTAAGTAGCCTTTTCATTGCCCAATCTAATGATATTAATCTATTTTCTATCATTTAAAAATCCTTTTTTAGGAGGATTATATCACAAATAGATTGGAAGTAAAAGTTTAACTTGTTTCCAAACTCTATTACTCCTAGTTTTTTAATCTTTCTATCTCTTCAATAGTTAATCCTGTTTTTAAAGCAATAGTTTCAATATCTAAAACATCTAAAAGGTTTTTAGCTACTTCAAGCTTTTCTTGATATTTTCCTTTTCCAATTCCTTTCTCAATTCCTTTCTCAATTCCTTGTTCAATTCCTTCTTTAAGTCCTTGTTTAAGACCATCTTTATGAGCTGTTTCAAAACTATTAATTAAATCTCTATAAACTTTTAAGTTTCTATGATATTTATCTTGTTCCACTTTTGGTAGATTAATAAACTCTGCTTTTTCAAAAGCCTTTTCTATAATATCACCTTTAAGTTTTTGAGGTATATCTTGTAATCTATTAAGATTTTGTAGTACATATAACCACCACTCTAAATGGTTAGATAGCTCTTCTTTATCTTTTTTAAGTTTTGGTATCTCCACATATACCATATTAAGATTATCATACATTATCTCTTTTGTTTTAATATCTGTTATTTTTCCATGATGTAAAAACTCTTTAGAGTGTTTAAATCTATCAATAGTAAAATTTAGTAAACCAATAAAATAGATAGGTGTCAAACTAAAGTTCCAGCTTCCTCTAATAGCTTGTTCTTGAATTGGAAAGGTAGCATAGTATAATGCTCTACTTTGAAAATGTTCTTGATGAACTTTTTGTAACTCTACTATAAACTCATTTCCTTTTTCATCAGTACAATATAAATCAAAAATAGCTTTTCTATCTTCTGGACTATCAGGTAGTAGTTCTCCATTTTTAAAAATAATTTTTGCTATTTTATCTTTTCCCTCTAAGCCTAATATATCATTTATTAGACTCTCTAATAATTCCGTATTCTCTTTATCTCCAAAGATTTTTTTAAAACCATAATCTGTAAATGGATTAATATATTTTTCATAAAAACACATGCTTTTTCCTTTTTAATTTTTTTTCTAAATCTATATTTATTAAAAGTATATTTACTTTTTTTTAAATTAACGAATAAGACTTAAAATTATCGGTTTTGGTTTATGATATAAACCTGAGTTCGATAAAAAAAGTGGGATAAGGAGATTAAAAGAGAAGTCGTTCTATAGTTTTAAACCACTAAAACAAAAAGAGACGACTAAAAAATGTTAACAAAAATATTCTGTGAAGTAATGACCATATTAGTATATTATCACGGTTATGGAAATCGTACATTTAAAGATTTTTATATAAAAACAGTACAAAAAATCTTAAAATCATATTTTCCCAAATTAGTATCATATAATAGATTTATAGAGTTGATACCAAGTGTATTAATAACCCCAATACCACAAACGATTATTGTAAAAGAAGAGCCTCTAATTAATGTAAAGTTAGAAGAGAAAGAGAGCCTTAAATATTTAAACTATCTAAGAGTTAATGCTGGTTTAATACCTCTAACATTAA
>JAMOOP010000155.1 GCA_027065385.1 Campylobacteraceae bacterium
AACATCTCTATATTTTCCTCTTACATAAACATCTCTTAAACAATCATCTGCAATACTCTATATAAATGATACTAATCTGTTGTGTGACTCTTGGTTCATCAGTTTCTCTTTCCTTCTATTTATATTCAACCATATATATTTTTTCTTCATAAAAACTATACAATAAATTAGCTATAATCACGCAATTTTTAATATTAATAATTAGGAACAAAGAGTGATTACACTAAAAGAAGCGTTAACAAAAAGTAAAGAAGAGCTTAAAGAGTTAAAAATAGAGATGGAGAAAAGAGCCAAAGAGAGTGGGCTAAATGCCTATATTGACTTCTCTTCAAGTGGAGATGGAGTTCCAATCTTAATTAAAGATAATATTCAAGTGAAAGATTGGGCTGTTACGAGTGGCTCTGAGATTTTACAAGGTTATGTAGCACCTTATAACGCTACAGTTATAGAAAACTTAAAATCTAAAGGTTTTTCTGCTTTTGGTAGGGCTAATATGGACGAGTTTGCTATGGGTTCAACTACTGAAACCTCTTTTTATGGAGTTACTAAAAATCCTTATGATAAAACAAGAGTATCAGGTGGAAGTTCTGGTGGAAGTGCATCAGCTGTTGCAGGAGGTATAGCTATTGCATCACTTGGTTCAGATACAGGTGGTTCAATTCGTCAACCTGCATCATATTGTGGTTGTGTTGGAATGAAACCAACTTATGGAAGAGTTAGCCGTTTTGGATTAGCATCTTACGCCTCTAGTTTAGACCAAATTGGACCTTTAACTCAAAATGTCGAAGATAGTGCCATTTTATATGATGCTATAACATCTTTTGACCCAAAAGACTCTACAAGTTCAAATTTGGAGCTAATATCAATATATCAAAATTTAAATCCTAATAGAAAACTAACTATTGCTGTAGTTGATAACTATATTGCAGAGGCTAGTAAAGATATTCAAAAAGCTTATGCCTCTACAGTAGAGGCTTTGAAAGATGCAGGACACACTATAATCCATAAAAATATGGCAAATACAAAATATGATATTGCTACCTATTATATAGTAGCTACTGCTGAAGCTACAACAAACTTAGCTAGATATGATGGTATTCGTTATGGAAATAGACAAAAAGGTTCAAATTTAGCCCAAACTTATACTAATACAAGAGACCTCTTTGGAGATGAGGTTAAAAGAAGAATTTTACTTGGAAACTTTGTATTATCATCAGGATATTATGATGCTTACTATCTAAAAGCTCAAAAGGTAAGACATCTAATTAGAGATGAGTTTAATAAGATTTTTGAAGAGGCAGATTTAATTTTATCTCCTGTTGCACCATCTGTTGCACCTAAAATTGGTTCATTTCATGACCCTTTAGAGATGTATAAGAGTGATATGTTTACTATTGCTATTAATTTGGCAGGATTACCTGCTATCTCTTTACCTGTAGCAAAAAGTAGTGAGGGTATGCCTATTGGTTTACAACTTATTGGAAAAGTATTTAATGAACAGGCTGTTTTTGATGGAGCATTAAGCTTAGAAAGAGCCATAAACTATAAAAAGTAAAAAAGGAAACTTATGAATATAAAGATGAAAGCACTAACATTTGAAGATGTACTATTAGTACCACAGCACTCAACAGTACTTCCAAAAGAGGTTTCACTAAAGACCAATCTTACAAAAAGAGTAACTTTAAATACCCCTTTAGTTTCAGCTGCTATGGATACTGTAACAGAGTATAGAACAGCTATTGCTATGGCTAGACTTGGTGGAATTGGTATAATTCATAAAAATATGGATATATCAACACAAGCTAAACAGATTAGTAAAGTTAAAAAGTCCGAAAGTGGTATTATTATTGACCCAATATTTATATCTCCAGATAAAACAGTAGCAGATGCTGATGCTCTTATGGGAGAGTATCATATATCAGGTGTACCTGTGGTTGATAGTAATATGAAGCTTTTAGGAATTATTACAAATCGTGATATGAGATTTATAACAGATATGTCAGCTACTATTGAAGATGTTATGACAAAAGCTCCACTTGTAACAGCAAAAGCAGGAACTACTCTTGATGAAGCTACCAAAATATTACAACAACATAAAATAGAAAAACTTCCTATTGTAGATGAAGATAATATCTTACATGGATTAATTACTATTAAAGATATAGAAAAGAGAGAGCAGTTTCCAAATGCAAATAAAGATGAACATGGAAGACTTCGTGTTGGTGGTGCTATTGGAGTAGGTCAGTTAGATAGAGCTAAAGCTTTAGTAAAAGCAGGAGTTGATGTAATAGTTCTTGACTCTGCTCATGGTCACTCACAAGGGATTATAGATACTTTAAAAGAGATAAAAGCCTCTCTTGATGTTGATGTAATTGCAGGTAATATTGCAACAGCTAATGCAGCTAGAGATTTAATAGAAGCAGGTGCTGATGCTGTTAAAGTTGGAATTGGACCTGGTTCTATATGTACCACTAGAATAGTAGCAGGTGTTGGTGTTCCTCAAATATCAGCCATTGATGAGGTTAGCCTTCTAGCTAAGTCTTTAGGTGTTCCTGTAATTGCAGATGGTGGTATTAGATTTTCAGGAGATGTAGCTAAAGCTTTAGCAGTTGGGGCTAGTTCTGTTATGCTTGGTTCTGCATTAGCAGGAACTCATGAAGCACCAGGTGAGATGATACTATTTAATGGACGACAGTTTAAAGAGTATAGAGGAATGGGAAGTATTGGAGCTATGAGCAAAGGGAGTACCGACAGATATTTCCAAGAGGGAACTGCTACAGAAAAATTAGTTCCAGAGGGAATTGAGGGAAGAGTTCCATATAGAGGTAGAATATCATCAGTTGTTCATCAAATGATAGGTGGTTTAAGAAGCTCTATGGGCTATTGTGGTTCAGAAGATATTAAAACTTTTTGGGAGAGAGCAGAGTTTGTTCAAATTACAAGTGCAGGACTTAAAGAGAGTCATGTTCATGATGTGACTATTACTAAAGAGAGTCCAAATTATCACTCTTAGCAAAAAATAATCTATCTCTATTTTTGGGAGAGTATCTAAATATTAATAATAGATATTGTAAAATTTTATAAAATATACTAGGAGATAAATGATGAAAAAGAATATTTTACTAATATTTATCTATTTAATGCTATTTAGCAATTATATTTTTGCTAATGTAACAAAAACAGAAATTTCAACACTATATGTATCTATTTTTAATAGAGCATCAGAAGGAAGTGGAAATAGTTATTGGCAAGGAAAAGGAAATCTATCTGATATAGCTAATGAGATGTTAAATACAGATGCAGCAAAAGAGTATTTTGGTTCAAGTTTAGATAGCAATCAAGCTTTTATTGAACATATATATAAAAATACTCTTAATAAAACTATAGATGATGATAGAGCTGGTATTGATTATTGGGTAGGTAAGTTATCATCTAAAACAAGAGGTGAAATTGTAGTAGAATTAATTAATGCAATTTCTAGTTATGCTCCAAATGGAGCAAACTATAATCCAAATGACACAAAAACAGTCAATGCTTATAATCAATTTACAAATAGAGTAACTATATCTGATTATATGGCAGATATAGTTGAAAAAGCTCCTTCTGATTATAAAACATCTACAAATTTTTCTAAAGGCTTAATTGTGACAAGTGACAAAAATAGTGTTACAAGTGCTAAAAGTTCTATTGATTTATTAGCAAATAAAGATACAGGTTCTACAGAGCAAAATATTTTATATTCTATTCAGGATAGTACACTTTCAGGAAGTATATATTTAATGGATGAAAATGGAGCAAACTCCAAAAAAATATTTGATTTTTCACAACATCCAAAGTTTACAACAGGATTAATGCTTGATTTGTATTCTAATGGAGGAAAAATATATTTTACATCTGATAATGGTTTTGCTTATGGTCCAGCTCGTTATAATATATTTGAAGCAAAAATAGAGTCTTATAGTTTTAATCAAATAACTCCTGGAGAAAATTCAGGAGTTTGGGGTAAGATAGGAAGTGGTAGAGTAACAGGTGTTGTGAAGAGAAGTAATGGAGACCCTTATGTAGGAGTACCAGTCTTTTTAGAAGGAAAGGATATGATATATACTGATGGAAGTGGAAATTTTTCTTTCTCTAATATACCAGAAGGATATTATTGGTTAAATGCAACTAGAGGAGGAGGTTCAGATGTTCATGATAGTCAATTTATACATGTTATAAATGGAATTACTTCTGGACCTTGGACTTTAACACCAAATACAGGTTCTCGTTGGAGTGTTGAAAAACCCTTAGTTTATCAAGATAGAATTTATTATCTTTTTTCTGAATATTTAAATACTGATATAAAATATACTAATAGAGATGGAAAAGTTCCTCATACTACAGTTTTAAATTATGCTGGAGATAAAGAGTGTGGTGGAGATTTTGATGCCTTTGATGTTGGTAAAAAAAGTGGTCAACTAATAATAATTAAATATGAACAGGGTAAGCCATGTTTAGGTGGTATTTATACTTCTGATAAGGACGGAAATAATTATAAACAACTTATTGATATGTCAAGTTGGAATAGTGTACAAGATTTTCCTGGTACAAAAAGAGAAATTTATTGGAATTCTAATGAAACTTTATTTACTATGAATATTTCCATACAAAATCAAAACGACTATCAGATTTATGATGGTATATTAATTCTAGGTAAAGATGGTGCATTAAAATCACAAATATATGCTCCTGCATCTACATCTATAGAGATATATGGTTGGAGTAATGATAATAAATGGCTATTGTATTCTATATATCCATCAAATGATAGTAATATAAAAAAACTTCTTAAAATAAGAGTATCAAATGATGGGGTATTAGATGGTAATAATATAGTAACATTAATTGAAAGTGCTAAAATATTAAGTGCTACATGGGCTAATTAAGGAGTATTTTTGTCCTTTATAGATAAAATTCGCTATTGCTTATAATAGCAAATAATATTAAAAATTAGGACAATAAAAAAATGGGCTTTTTTGATAAATTTTCATCAACAGTAGAACTTAATCCTGCTATAGCTTTAGCAGGAAGTATGATATATATTATGGCATCAGATGGTGAATTAGCAGAAGAGGAGATGGCTTATTTAGTATCAACTCTTCAATCATTTGGAGATGCTGAAGAGTTAGTAAGAAGTGCATCTAAATATGCTAAAAATAAAGATTTAGAGACATTCCAAAAAGAGGCTAATGAGATTTTAAATCATGACCAAAAAATGACAGTTTTAGCAAATCTTATAGATTTACTTTTAGCTGATGGTAGAGCAGAAGAGGAAGAGCAAGAACTATTTTTCTCATTTGTTAATGCTTTTGATGTATCAGAAGATGATATACAACCTTTTATAGATATTATTTCTATAAAAAACGATTACGCTGTTTTCTTATAGCTTAAAGGAGATGAGTTATCATCTCTTTTCTCTACATAAACTTCAAACTTTTATCTAAAGGTTAAAAAATGCACTACTTAAAATCATTAAATGTTCAAGTATTTATAGGAATACTACTTGGAATTGCGTTTGGTATATTACTGCCATCACTTGCTTTAGAGCAAAAACTAATAGGAGATATGTTTGTAGCACTTCTTAAAATGCTTGTAGTCCCATTAGTTTTTGCTTCCATCTATACAGCTCTAACTGGTTTAGGCTCTATTGAAAAATTAAAACAGATAGGATTAAAAACTATAGGTTTATATCTTATAACTACTGCTTTGGCTGTATTTTTGGCTATTTTAGTTATGAATATTTTTCCTATTGGTGAGCCTATGAGTTCGGCAGGATTAGAGTATGCTAGGGCTAGTGAGATTAAACCTTTCTCTTTTCATGATATGATTATGAGTTTTATTCCATCTAATGTATTTAACTCTCTAGCTAGTGGATATATGATGCAAGTTATTGTTTTTGCTGTATTTTTAGCAATGGCATCTTTTAAACTAGAACAGAAACATCAAGAGGTTCTTTTTGACCTATTTTTAGCTATTAATAATGCTATGTTTTTTATTGCTAAGTGGGTTATTAATCTTACACCTATTGGTGTATTTTCTTTAATCTCATATATTATAGCAAAACAGGGAATTGATGTTATATTTAGTCTTTGGGAGTATGTTTTAGTTGTTTTAGGAGTAATTATTATTCATGCTATAGTTACTCTTCCTACACTATTAGCATTTTTTGCAAAAATTAACCCTTATAATTATTTAAATGCTGTAAAAGAGTCTCCTATTATGGCATTTTCAACAGCTTCAAGTGCAGCAACTTTACCTGTAAGTTTACAAGTTGTTCAAGAAAAGGGTGGAGTTAGTAAAGATAGTGCAGGATTTGTTTTACCTCTTGGTGCTACTGTATCAATGGACGGAACAGCTGCTTATCTTACTATAGCTGTTTTATATATTGCTAACTTAGCAGGTTTGTCTATGAGTATAGGTGACCAACTAGTTTTAGGCTTAACAGTTGTAGCTTTAAGTGTTGGTGTTGCTGCATTGCCTAGTGCATCTTTGGTTATGATGGTGGTAATTTTAAATCAAGTAGGACTTCCTGTTGAGTATTTGGCTATTATTGTAGCAGTAGATAGAATTTTAGATATGGCAAGAACATCTTTAAATGTAACTTCTGATTTAGTTGTTACTAAAATAGTTGATACTCTTACAAAAGGTAAGAAAGAGGTTTAAATTTAAACCTCTCCTTTAAGGTGAAAACATATATAATATAACCAAATTTTGAGTTTGGGGAATTAAAATGTCTAAAAGAAGTCTTCTAAAAATATTGGTTATCTTTCTATTATCTGTACTATTTATTGGGTGTTCAAGATTAAATCAGAAACAACAAGCACAAAAGGCTAAACCTTTATCTGCAATGCAAGTTCTAGCTCCTGCACCTGCACCAATACCTAAAAACTCTTCTCATATAAATAAATTTGAAAATAGAGATACACTATATAAATTATACTATGGAACAAATAGAAAACCAATTGATATAAATGATTACTCAAAAGGTTATACAAATCAAAGAGCAGATAGACTCTATACTGGAAATTGTAGAATATTTATTCCAGCATCTCATAAAATTGGTGAAGTGGACGGCTCTTTATGGGAAAAGATAATTCACTTAGATATGTCTTATGGAGAAATAAAGGTAAAAAGTATAAAAAGATATAAACAAAATAGTGAACTTTGGGAGAAGTTGAGAAAAGAGTTTAAATATCTAAAAAATAAAGAGGCACTAATATTTATACATGGATATAATAATACATTTGAAAGTTCTGCAATTAGAGCAGGTCAAATAGGATATGATTTAAAATTTAAAGGTATTATGGCATTTTATAGTTGGCCTTCAGTTGGTACTAAAAGTGGTTATCCAATTGATGAGGCTACTATTCAAGCTAGTGAAAAGTATATAAAAGAGTTTTTAGTTGACTTTGTAAAAAAATCAAATGCTACAAAGGTAAATATTATAGCTCATAGTATGGGAAATAGAGGTCTTATTAGAGTTGTTAATGATATTCAAAAAGAGAACCAAAATATAAGATTTGGACAGATAATATTAGCAGCTCCAGATGTTGATGCTGATTTATTTAAAAATATAGCAAAAGCATATACAGAAATTTCAGATAAAACAACATTATATGTATCTTCAAATGATAATGCAGTAAAATTATCAGCAATGGCACACCAAAATTCAAGAGCAGGTCTTGTTAAACCTGTTACTGTTGTTGACAATATAGATACTGTAAATGTAAATATTGATTTTACCAATCTATTTTCTAAATTTATAAATCTAAATCATACATATTTTGCAAAAGAGAAGAGAATATTAGAAGATATTAAAACACTTTTAGAGAAAAAAACTCATAGTAATATAGGAAAAGTTAAAAAAAATAGAAATAGCAAACCATATTGGTATGTAGATATAGATTAAAGGAAAAATATGAAAAAAATTATTGTCTCAATAATTATATTAGCATTACCACTTTTGGCAATGTCTAAAAAAGTGGAAGTTTATCAAAAAGCTGAAAAAGAGTGTTTAGCATATAATAATATGAAACACTCAACAAATACAAATAATATTAGACTTAAAAAAGGTCAAGAGTATAGAGTATTAGAACATAGAAAAGGTCAAATATTAACTCTAATAAAGGGTGAAAGAATTGCTCAAAGATGGGTGGATAAAGAGTGTTTTTCAAATAAACCTATAAGTAAAAAAGATAAAAAGAAAAGTAATATTAAGTTAGCAAAACAGAACCTACTAGCCTTGTCTTGGCAAAATGCTTTTTGTCAAACACACCAATATAAAAAAGAGTGTAAATCGATGAAAAAAGGAGATTTTGCATCATCTCACTTTGTTCTTCATGGACTTTGGCCTCAACCTCGTAATAATCTCTATTGCAATGTCTCTAAAAAAGAGATAGGAATTGATAAAAACAAACAGTGGAATAGATTAAAAAAGTTAGATTTAACTCTAACAGTTAGAGAAGAGTTAAAAAAGTATATGACAGGATATAGTTCAAATCTTCATCTTCATGAGTGGGTAAAGCATGGAACTTGTTATGGAAAAGATGCAAATAGCTATTATGCTGATGCTATTAATCTTTTAAAGCAGGTAAATAGCTCCAAGGTTCAAGAGTTTTTTCAGAAAAATATAGGTAAAGTTGTCAAATTAAAAGATATAAGAAAAGTGTTTGATAGTGAATTTGGAAATGGTGCAGGTGAGAAAGTAGCTATGAACTGTAAAAAAGGGTTAATAACTGAACTATGGCTATATCTTGGTAGTGGAAGTAGTGATTTAAAAACACTATTTACTAAAGGAACTAAGAGTAAAAGTAGATGTTTTAAAGGAAAAATTGATGAAGTTGGATATAATTAGTAGAAATAAGCCCCTAAATCTAGGGCTTTATTTTTTAGGGAGACTTATCTTCTTTTAGGATTTAATTGAGCCTCTAAAATATCTTTATCAAAAATTTTATTGGCAATATCTTTTATATCCTCTTTTGATATATCTTCTACTAATTTAGGTAATTGATATATCTCTTCTAATGGAGTATTAAATTTAAAACTATCTACCATTTTTTCTAACCAATATCTATCCTCTTTCATATTTGTTTGATATGATACTTTAAATTTTTTTTTATATACTGCTAACTCTTTATTGGTTACTAGCTCTTTTTTTATCTTATTTATAGTTTTGTAAACATAAGATATTAGTTCATCTTTTCGTTTTGGGTCACATGAGAATTGAATTATAGCATTAGATTTATTTTTCTCTAGTCTTGCTATATCTGCACTAATATTAATACCATAAACTCCTGATTTCTCTTCTCTAATAAGTTCTCTAAGTCTTACATTTAAAATACTAACTAGTGCTTTTAGAGATATTTCGTCTTTTTTACTATAAGGTATATGAGTTCTATATAAAATTATTATATTTGAGATATTTTCACTATTATACTCTCTTTTAAAGTCAACCTCTCCTCTATAGTAGTCAATATCTCTATCTATAAAACACTCATCTCTTTTTAGAGTAGGTAGTGAGCCTAAATATTTTGTTATGAGCTCTTCTACTCTCTCTACTTTAATATCACCAATAATTGAAAAACTAAAATTGTTTAAATCTGCAAATCTATCTTTATATATTTCAACCATTGCACTACTATTTAATTTATCAATACTTTTAGGTGTATCGAAAAATACTCTAGGGTTATTTTTTTGATACCATTTAGATAGCTCTTGTGAAAATCTATTTTGAGGGTTTCTTATTGTCTCTTTTGCTCTATCTTTTAATATTTTTTTCTGATTTTTCTCAACTCTACTATCTATAACAGGCTCTGTTAGCTTTAAATATAGAAGTTTAAACATACTTTCTATATCTTTTTTATTCGCAAAACCATATATACTCTCTGTTAATTTATTAATAGTTGTACCTACTGCAATATTTTTTCCTGCTAATATTTTAGATAAATCTATATTTGAAAACTCTCCCACACCAGATAAATTTATAAAAGATGAAGCTTTTTTAGCATTATTTAAATCTTCTACACCATATAAAGAGTATCCACCAAAACTAAAAGCTTTTAAGAAAACTCTATCTTTTGAAAAATCGGTTGGTTTAAATGCAACTCTTATTCCATTTTCTAAAATAAATCCATAAATATTTGTTTTTTCATTATACTCATTATAAACTATTTTTGTAGGTTTTAACTCTTTATCTAAAATAGTAGATGGTAGTTTTTTTACTTTAGTTAAATCTTCTACCTTAGCCTCTTTTATAACCTTTAAAGCCTCTTCTTTAGATACCTTTGTTCCATCTGTATTTACAAAAAGTATAAATCTATCTTTAAAGTTCATAACTTTTCTAAAGAGTCTATTTATTTCATCTAGTTTCATATCATTAATAAGCTCTTTTTTTAATCTATACTCATAATTATAATCTATATATACAGAGTGGTGAAGAGCATAATTAGTTAGTTGTGAAGCTATAGTTGATGACCTTAAATCTGATATTCTCTTATACTCTTTCTCATTTGTTTGGAGTTGCTGTTTTTTTATAAGAAGAAAATCACTTTTGGAAAAACCATATTTTTGAAAAGATTTTATAAGCTCATATAACTCTTTTAGAGCTAACTTATCATCACCACTATTATAAAAGACATTAAAACTATAGGTTGATTTTGTACTATTTATATTTTCCCCTACTAATCTTATAGAGGTGGCTTTTGGATTTGGTTTAAGTATCTGTTCTCTAGCTTTTATATTAAATAGTTGAGCCATTATAGCCTCAATAAGTCCTTTTCGTACATCTTTTTTAGTTCTAGTATCTTCTAATATATCAACATAAGATACAGATAGAGAATTTGAAGTTACCTCTTTATCGGTTAATGATAAAACTCTAGTAGTGTTATTATCTTTTATCTCTCTTAATGCTCTTTTTCTTTTACTTATATTTTTAAGTTTTGAGAAGTGTTTTTTTATCATATCTTTAATAACTGTTGTATTAAAATCACCAACAGCTATAAAGTGCATAAATTCAGGTCTATACCAATCAGTATAAAACTCTTTTGCTCTTTTAACTGATATATTTTTTATAATATTCTTATCACCAATAGGAACTCTACTTATATATTTAGAGTCACCATAGAAAAGTTTTTTAGATTTATTATATATTCTAAAACCTGCATTATCTCTCATTCTAGCCTCTTCTAAGACTACACCTCTCTCTTTATTAAACTCATCTTTATTAAAATTTAGTCCATTAGCCCAATCTTTAAATACTAAAAATGATTTTTCTAAATTATCTCCCTCTAAAGGAACAGTTAATTTATATAGAGTCTGCTCATAGCTTGTACTGGCATTAAGATGAGCTCCAAATTTAACTCCAATAGACTCCAAATATTTAATAAGCTCATTTTTTTTAAAATGTTTAGTTCCATTAAATGCCATGTGTTCGGTAAAGTGTGCAATTCCTTTTTGGTCATCGTCCTCTTCTAAAGAACCAACTTTAACAATAAGCCTAAATTCAGCTCTATCTTTTGGTTTAGCATTTTTTTTAATAGTATATTTAAATCCATTACTAAATTGACCCTCGATTAAACTCTTTTCAGTTGGTAAAATTTGCTCTTTAGCAGTTATTGATATTGTAAATATTAGGAGAAGTAGCAGGAGTATCTTATTCATTATTTTTTCCTTATTTTTATTAGCGTAATTATGCCGTTATATCGTTTAAGGTTAAGCTAAGGTATTAAATAAAAGTAGAAAATAGTAATATAGGCACAACGATAAGCCGTGTTCTGTCATTGGGTAGTTATTTATCTAGGCATATTGTTACCAATATGCTCAAGCGAGACACCATGCCAACTAAATGGCTTTGTGAGATTTTTACCATGTGCCTCTTGCTACGGACAGGGTTTACCTAGCTACCTATGTTACCATAAGTACTGGTGGTCTCTTACACCACCCTTTCACCTTTGACCACCCACTATTAGAAATAGGGGAGAAAAAGAGAGGGGACTCTTTAGTGGGATATAATGAGTGGTCGTCTTCTCTCTGTTGCACTTGCCCTTAGATTACTCTAGCCACCCGTTAGGTGGAGTCCTATCTCACTCGTAGCACGGACTTTCCTCTCGTAACTTTAAATAAGTTACCAGCAACTACCTGTTGTACCTATGGCGAGATTATATCTTAATTTTCTTTAATAAACTTTTTACTTTTTTTCCCACTTAGATTTAATAAAACTCTCAACTACAAAAAATGAACCAAATACTAGATAATTTTCATCTTTATTAATCTTTTTAAATCTTTTAAACTCTATAAATAACTTTTTTAATACCTTTTCTAAAAGAGTAATATCTACAGCTCTATTACTTTTAATATTTATAATCTCAACTCTTTTTATATATTTTTTTAGTCTATTAAGTATAGTTCTATAATCTTTATCATTTAAACTATTATATATTAGAACTATTTTTTTATCACTATATTTTTCTTCTAATGCTTTAGATATAGCATCTACTGCTAATAGATTATGTCCTACATCAATAGTAATATTAGGTGCTATTTGATAAAATCGACCAAAGAGTGTAATAGATTTTAAATCTTCCATACTGTAAGGTAAATTTAAAATCTCTAATGCCTTAATAGCTAATAGTGTATTTTCATATAAATAGTAGCTCCAATTTAGCTTTTTAGTAATTTTTAATATCTCTTTATCTCTATTTTCTAATATATAAAGCTTGGCATTTTTTTCTTTTGCTATTTTTTTAGCTACTAAATAGACCTTATCACTATTTTGAAAACCAATAATTGCTCTTTTTTCTATAGAGTTTATTTTAGTTGTAGCAATTTTAGTAACTGTATTTCCTAAAAAATCTTGGTGGTCTAATCCAATAGGTGTAATAACGGTTAACTCTTTACTAACCACATTTGTAGCATCAAACTCACCACCAAGTCCAGCTTCTAAAACTATAACCTCTAAATCTTCCATAGCCACAAGTGCAAGAAGTGTAGTATATTCAAAATAGCTCAAACTATCACTTATCTCTTTACCCAAGATATTATATAATTTCCTATGAGCTTGTTCTAAAGAGTTATTATCTATATCTTTGCCATTTATCCATATTCGTTCATTAAATTTAACTATATGAGGAGATGAAAAGTGACCCAATTTTATGTTTTGATGGTAAAGAAGAGTTGCCATAATTCTACCTGTACTACCTTTTCCATTTGTTCCTATTATATGAATTATAATAGGTCTTTTAATATATGGTTTTAGTAAAGTATAAGCGTTATGTACTCTTTTATGGTCTATCTCTTTATAATATAGAGGCTTTTCCTCTATAAACTCTTTAAAAGTTATCATTTTTCCAATGCTCCTAAACTAGAGAGGTATGCAATAAATTGGTCTAAAGCTTTAATTGAACCCTTTTTAATAGCTTCAAACCTTAAAGAGGTAGATATAATTGCACTTGGACGAATAGGGAAAGAGTATCTTCCTGTAATTATTTTTTCTCTAATTTTATTATCTTTTATAAATTGGAATTTTAGATTAATATCTGCTTGATAATATACAACATACCCATTTTTATTATACTGCAAAGGATAAAATTTAATAGAGTTATATAATACTTTAATAGTACTATCAGCTCTATCTTTAGTTGTTATATTGCTTTTTAATCTATTAAGTAATGCACTATTTAGTGCATCTTTTATTAAAACAGCATTTTCAGGGTCAGACAGTGACACATCAACCTCTGTATATACTTTATCGCCTATAGTTTTTGGTGTAATAGTTGCTGATGGTCTATATCCACAGCCAATAAAACCAAACAATAATATAATTATTAATATCTTTTTCATAAAAATATTATACAATAAATAGATATAATTATCTAGCGTTTATAACTTATCAAAACTTTATATAAGCTTCATAAAAATTACTTAATAATACATAATTATTTTTTATTATATATAAGTATTTTAATTAATTTATAATATAAAATAAGATATAGTTATTTAATTACAATTCAAAGGAAAAGAATAATGAAAAGAATAATTTTACTCTCAGCTATAAGCTCAACACTACTACTTGCGACAAATGGGGATAATATGATTTCTCTAGGAGCAGAGTCAAGAGCAATGGGTGGAACAGGTGTTGCTATGAATATGGGGACAGATTCGGTATTTAGAAACCCATCTTGGTTAGCTGATATTAAAGGGACAGAGGCTATGTTTGGGGGAACACTATTTATGCCAGATGTTACAGGAACAAATGGAAATGCTAGTGGACAGAGTGCCAGTAGCCAAGCAGACATCTCATTAATCCCTGAAGTATCTCACGCAGGAAGAATAAATGAAAATATAGCTTATGGTGTTGGTATGTTTGGTGTATCTGGTATGGGGGTTGATTATAGAAATGAAGACCCAAATAAAGGGTTAGCTAGTATGCGTACAAGTTTTCAATTTCTTAGATTTGTTCCATCTTTAGCATATAAACAAGATAATCTACGAATTGGTGCAGGTGTTACTTTAGCTTATGGAGCATTAGATATGTCTGCTGTTATGCCATCTAATCCAAATGACCCATCTACTGCTCAACAAAGAGGTGGTGGAATGAGTGATACCTTTGGATATGGCGCACAAATTGGAGTTGGGTACTCTATTACTCCAGAGGTAACTACAGGTCTATATTATCAAACACAGGTAAATACAACTTATGATGCTATAATGGATTTTAATATGGACGGAGTATATGATGATTTAAAACTCTCTCAACCTGCAGAGTATGGAATTGGTTTTGGATATGAGAGAGAGAATTTTAAAGCAACTATTGATTATCGTAAAATCTTATGGTCAAGTGCTGATGGATATGACTCATTTGGTTGGGAAGACCAATCAATTTACGCTTTAGGTTTAGCATATAGAATGGATAAATTAACACTAAGAGGTGGGTATAATTATGCTAAATCTCCAATAGATGGAGTAAATTTTAAAGGTGCAACAGTAGCTGGAACACCATATCCTGCATCAAGTATTGCATTTTTTAATATAATGGGCTTTCCTGCAATTAGTAATGAACATATAACAACTGGTATTGGATATGAGTTCTCTAAAATGATAGGTATTGATATGGCTTATGTATATTCACCAAAAGAGACAAAAAAATCTATGAATATGACAGCTACCAATGAACAAAATTCTATTACTGTTGCTCTTAAATATAAGTTTGATTAGATATTAATTATTTTATATAAATTAGTTAATAATAATAATTATCTTTTAATTTTAGATTGCTATAATTCTAAAAAATAATCTATGAGCATAGAAATATGATAAAAAAATTATAGCAGTAAGTACATTATTAACTATTAGTAGTGTTGCAAGTGATGCGTTAATAAAAGAGGCAATAGATGCAGGACTACAACCAATTCCAACAGATAAAAAAGAGTTATTAAAACTTACCAGTAGTGAAGACCTTGTTCCATCTCTTTTAACATAGAAAACTTTTTCCGTTCTACAAAACTTACTCAAACTTACCTATAGTTAGGTTTGTATGAAATTTGCTTCCTGTTTCAATGATACTGGTTAAAGTTAGGAGTCCAGCCCCTAAATTCCTTTTTTATAAAACCATCTATAATTTTCATTATATATCCTTATTTAGTAGTGGAATATCTTTGTGCTGTTTTCCTATTAAGATAATATGCAATTCTAAGTACTAAAACAACAGCTATTTTAATAAAACTATTTAGAGAAGATAAAAGCTTATTTTTATGTTCGGTTGGTAACTCATCGTGCATAATCTATTCCTTAATAAATAACAATAATTTTATCTGATATAACTTATATTTTAACCTCAATTTAGCTAAAATATCCACAATTAAAACATGGGATTATAATTATGGATATTCGACAACAATTTTTAGACTTTTTTCAGAGTAAGGGGCATAAACTTGTCCCTAGTTCTGCACTTGTACCAGATGATGCAACACTGATGTTTACCAATGCTGGTATGGTTCAATTTAAAAATATCTTTACAGGTGAAGCACCAATCCCTAACCCTCCTCGTGCAACCTCGTCTCAAACCTGTTTAAGAGCTGGTGGAAAACATAATGACCTTGATAATGTAGGCTACACTGCTAGACACCACACACTTTTTGAGATGTTAGGGAACTTCTCATTCGCTGACTATTTTAAAGAAGATGCTATCGCTTATGCGTGGGAGTTTATTACAAGTGATAACTATCTAGCTTTACCAATAGATAGGCTTTGGGTAACTGTTCATGATAGTGATAATGAGGCATTTGATATTTGGAGTAGATATATAGACTCTAGTAGAATTATGCGTTTTGGGGATAAAGATAACTTTTGGCAAATGGGAGATACAGGTCCTTGTGGTCCTTGTAGTGAGATTTTCTATGACCAAGGAGAAGAGAATTTTAATTCACCTGAAGATAAGATGGGGGGAGAGGGTGATAGATTTTTAGAGATTTGGAACTTGGTATTTATGCAGTATGAGAGAGATAAGAGTGGAACACTAAACCCTCTTCCAAAACCTAGTATAGATACAGGTATGGGATTAGAAAGAGTCGTAGCTATTAAAGAGGGAGTATTAAATAATTATCACTCTAGCCTATTTATGCCATTTTTAAATAAAATTGGAGAGTTAGTTGGAACTCCTTATAGTTATAAAGCATCTAATAGTGCAAGTTATAGAGTAATTGCTGACCATCTCCGTTCTGTATCTTTTCTTTTAGCACAAGGTGTTAATTTCGATAAAGAGGGTAGAGGTTATGTATTAAGACGAATTATGAGAAGAGCAATTCGTCACGGCTATTTGCTTGGACTTAGAAAGCCATTTATGTATAAACTAGTAGATACTCTAGTAGATGTTATGGGCAAACAGTATGATTATTTAGAAAAGAGAGCTGAAAATATTAAAACCTCCATGAAGATGGAGGAGGAGAGATTTTTTGATACTATTGAAGCAGGAATTAAACTCTTTAATGAAGAGTTAGAGCATACTAAAGATATATTTAATGGAGAGGTTGCATTTAAACTATATGATACTTTTGGTTTTCCATTAGATTTAACACAAGATATGCTAAGAGAGAAAAATATAGCCTTAGATATAGATGCCTTTAACTCTAAAATGGAGGCACAAAAAGCTCAATCTAAAGCTAATTGGAAAGGTACGGGAGATGCTTCAACAACAGGTGACTTTAAAGCTTTAAAAGAGAAATTTGGAGAGAATGAGTTTGTAGGATATAATACAAAACAGATAACAGCCACTGTATTAGCTCTTTTAGATAGCAATTTTAAAGAGGTTGAGAGTATAGATGGAAAGGGTTGGGTACTTTTAGATAGAACACCATTTTATGCAGAGTCTGGGGGACAAGTAGGAGATAAGGGTGAGCTTTTAGGTGAAGCTAAAGTATTAGATACTAAAAAGTTTTTAGATATGAATATCTCTGAAATAGATGGAAAAGTTACTGTTGGTGATAGAGTAGAAGCTTTAGTTGATAGAAGTAGAGTAGAGATAGAAAAACACCACTCAGCAACTCATCTACTACATGCAGGATTAAGAGAAGTATTAGGTGAACATATTGCACAAGCTGGTTCTTTAAATAATGATAAGAGGCTTAGATTTGACTTCTCTCACCCAAAAGCTATGACCAAAGAGGAGATAGCTAAAGTTGAAGCTTGGGTCAATAGTAAAATTAGTCGTGCCACTCCTAGAGTTACTAAAATTATGAGTATAGATGAGGCCCAAAATAGTGGTGCTATGGCTCTATTTGGTGAAAAGTATGGAGATGAGGTTAGAGTTGTAACTATAGGTGAGTCTGTTGAGCTTTGTGGTGGTACTCATGTAGATAATAGCTCTCAAATTGGTCTATTTATTATAACTAAAGAGAGTGGAGTTAGTGCAGGGGTTAGAAGAGTTGAGGCTATTTGTGGAGAGAGTGCTATAGAGTATGTAAAAGAGTTAAGAGGTGAATTAGATACCATAAAAAGCGAACTTAAAAATCAAAACCCAATAGCAGGAATTAATAGATTAAAAGGTGAGATTAAAACTCTTAAAAGTGAACTAAAAACAGCTTTAAGTTCAACTAAAAAAGAGTTAAAAGCCATAGAGATTGATGGTGTAAATGTAATTATTGATGAGGTTAATGCAGGAGATATAAAAGGGCTTATAGATGAGGCTAAAAATAGATATGACAATATTGCTATTATGCTCTTTCAGAAAAAAGGCTCTAAAGTGCTATTAGCTTGTGGCTCTAAACACACACCAATAAAAGCAGGAAATTGGATAAAAGAGATAGCACCAATCTTAGGTGGAGGTGGAGGTGGACGACCTGATTTTGCACAAGCTGGTGGAAAAGATGCCTCTAAGATAAATGAAGCTAAGAAAAGAGCATTAGATTATATTAAAGAGAATTTAAAATGATACATTTAGCATCAAACTCAATCTCTCGTGCATTACTTCTAAAAAATGCTGGAATTAGCTTCATTCAAAAAGCTCCAATATATGATGAGGAGCAGATAAAAACCACTATAGCCAAAGATTTTGCTTATCTTGCAAGTAAGGGGTTTTGTAAAAAGTATCATTAATATGTATTTGATATTATAGAAAGATATACTATTAAATAGTAATATTTACATAATAAAAAAATTTCAAAATATTGACTTGTGTTTTTAATTGTGATATAATATCAATCCACCATATATATAGAATTTCAGGCTGGTGGTCACTAAAAAGTTTTTAGTGAAATTCAAAAAAATATCGAAAATCCTTGATATGTATGATAAGAAATCATATTGAGCGATAATACAGCAGTAGTTGTTAGTTTTACTTATGTATTTTTATAAGTTTAGCAATAATAATTTATGAAAATAACTAAAATAGTAGAATTCATGTATTAAATAACAATTACCTTAAGCCACAATAGTTTGGCTACGACACCTTAACTGCCAATTCCTATAAAGGAAAGTTATTTTATTGGTTTAATAATAGCTAGTGAGGTGAAACCAAAGTAGATGGAAGATTATTGTATCATAGATTAAAAACTATTTTTGATATTTTTGTGGTTTCTATGATTTTCCATTGAAAAAGATACTATATATTAGAGGTTAATGGATATGAGAGTACTGCTATGGGAATTCAAATAGAACTGCTTTTACATTGGATTAATCTATTTAAGTAAGAGTTTAAACTCTTACTAAATTATATCTTTAATAGTCCCAATCATCTTTTTATATAAAAATCCTGCAATAAATAGTATAACTAAAGTCATAATAACTATAAAAGAGACTCTTCCGAAAGAGGGAGCTTTACTATATAGAAATATATTTTGATAACTATCAGAAAAATAAAAAAATGGATTAAAAGTAAGTAGAAAGGGGTACTTATTTGCTATCATCTCTTTCATATATATAATAGGTGTCATCCAAAACCATAGCTGAACCACAATAGGAACAGCCTCTTTTAAATCTTTAAAAAATGGAGTAAACAGAGATAGAGTAACACCCAATCCAAATACAAATAGAGTTTGTAGTATCATAAGTGGAATTAGCCATAAAAAAGTTAAAGTTACTGGTTGATTAACTAAAAGTAAAAACCCAATAGCTAGTAACATAGAGATAGCAAATAGAAATAGCTCTGTTAAGATAATACTTAATTGAAATGTGTACATAGGTACACTTATCTTTTTTATTAAATTTGCCTTTTCAAAAAATGATGTATTTAGTCGCATTAAAATAGTACTAAAGGTAGTCCAAGCTAAAAGTGCAGGGATTAGATGGATACTATAAGCGTAACTATTATCTATAATTGCTAATTTCATCTTCATAAAATCAGAAAATATAACTGTATAGATAAAGATAGTAATAATAGGTGATAATATATACCACAACTGCCCTAATCCTGTACCTACATATCTCTCTTTAAAATCTCTTTTGGCAAAACTAAATGCTAGTAAAATATTGTTTTTCAATTAAACCCTTTTAAAATCATCTTCTAATCTTACTATATCATCTTCTCCTGTATATTCTCCAACTTGTGCCTCAATTAAAACAACAGGGATTTTTCCCTCATTTTCAAGTCTATGAATTTCTCCCATTTTAATATAGGTTGACTCATTTGGACGCACTAAATATTTATCCTCTCCAACTGTAACTGTAGCAGTTCCAGATACAACTATCCAATGTTCATTTCTATGAAAATGTTTTTGAAGTGATAGTCTCTTATTTGGTTTTACTACTATAGTTTTTATTTTAAATCTCTCATCTTCAAGTAAAACAGTATAAGTTCCCCACGGTCTATGGGCTGTAAGGTGAACCTCATGAAGTTTAGTTGACTTTTTAACCTCTTTTACAACATCTTTTACCTTTTGAGAACTTCCTTTTTTAGATATAAGTAGAGCATCATCACTATCAACTATAATTAAATCCTCAATATCAATAGTTGTAATAACTCTTTTCTCTCCATAAACTAAATTATTTTTACTGTCTATAGAGATATGTTTACTATTTTTTGTATTTCCATTTTTATCTTTCTCTAGTTCATCATACAAAGCATCAAAACTTCCTAAATCTGACCAATTTATATTTGATGGAACTACTTTTACCCTTTTTGATTTCTCCATAACAGCATAATCTATACTATCTTCAGGGATATTTAACATATCATTTTTCTCTATTTTAATAGGAGAGATATTAGCACTATTTTTATATGCAATGAGTGAGGCGTTATAGATTTTTGGAGAGTACTCTTTTAACTCATCTAAAAAAACACCTGCTTTAAAGCAGAACATTCCAGAGTTCCAATAGTAGTTTCCTGCATCTAAATATTTTTTGGCTGTAGTTTTATTTGGTTTTTCATGAAAAGCTTTTACATTAAATCCATCTGCCTCAATATATCCAAATCCAGTCTCGGCTGATGTTGGAGCAATTCCAAAGGTTACTAAATAGTTATCTTCTGCTAACTCTTTAGCCTTTTTTAAAACCTTTTTATACTCCTCTTCATTTTTTATTAAATGGTCAGAGGGAGTAACTAAAACTATCTCTTCTCTATCTAAAGCCATGCAAGATAGTGCAATAGCTGGTGCTGTATTTCTACCAATAGGCTCTAATAGAAATTTAGAATTTTTAATATTTAAACTCTCTAATTGGTCAATAGCCAAAAAGTACTGTTCTGTATTTGATACAATAAAACTATCTTTACAAAATTTTGAGTTTCTTTTAACAGTTAATTGAAAAAGTGATTGATTATTAAAAATTTTTACAAACTGCTTTGGCATAAGTGTTCTACTTATTGGCCAAAGCCTAGTACCATTTCCACCACATAATATTATATTATTCATTATTATCCTTATAGTAGTCTCAAAGAATAGTCTATTTTGATTATTAAGTAGCTAAAATTTGAGAAATCTAAGTAGATTATATCAAAAAAGGATACTATATTTCAACTTTTCCCCTGCATACATAGGTACAACTTCACCATATTTCATAGGAACTTTAAATCCTTTTTTCTCTAATATTACCACTTTTTTAGGAACTTCTATATTACTATATATCTTTTGAGCATTATCAGATACAAAAGCTTGTAACTTTTCTAGTGATGAGTGTTCTAAAAAAAGTTCAGTTAAAACTTGCAGAGCAATAGGTGATGTAAAAACCCCTGCTGAACAGTGGGTTGCCTCTTTTGTATGTTGTGGGTGTGGGGCAGAGTCTGAACCAAACATAACTTTTGGGTGAGCCGAAAATGCTACCTCTCTTAAAGCTTCTCTATCTTCTGGTCTTTTAGCTATAGGTTTACAGAAAAGATGAGGCTCTAACATTCCACCTGCTACATCATCAAGAGTAATTAATAGGTGGTGTAGAGTTATAGTAGCATATAGGTTATCAAACTTATCTAATGCTTCAACAGACTCTTTTGTTGTAATATGCTCCATAATAATTTTTAATTTAGGAAAGTTGGAAGCTAACTTTTCATAAATAGATATAAATTCAGCCTCTCTATCCATTACAAATCCATTAGTTTCTCCATGAATACATAATGGAATGTTAAGTTCACTCATAGCAGTAAGTGTCTCTCTTAATTCATTAATATCAAAACCACTTAAACCACCTTCAGAATTAGTTGTAATCCCTGCTGGATATAGTTTAATAGCTGTTAACTCATCTCTAATCGAACTTAAAAACTCTTTAGTATAAGTTGGTTTAAAAAACAGTGTCATATATGGAGTAAAGTTGTCATCTCCTATAGCCTCTAAAATTCTATTTTTATAGGCTATAAGCTCCTCTTTAGTAGTAACTGGTGGAACTAGATTAGGCATAATAATAGCACCTGAAAAACTTTTAGAGCTAAGTGGAGCTACAACCTTTAGCATATCTTCATCTCTTAAGTGTAGGTGCATATCTAGTGGAGAGTTTAGTCTTATTTGCATTTATAAATCCTTTTTAAAAAGGATTTTGCCTTAAAGTTTATTAAGAGTAGTTAACTATTTAAAAAAATTATCTCCACCAAAAAAATCTTTCTCCTCTTTTGTATCTTTGCTATTTTGAATTTTTTTAGCAGTTTTTAAAACAGAACCAATATCAACCCCTATACTATCACCCTCTATTTTTGCTCCAATTCCTCCAACATTAGCACTCATATTATCTCCATCTATTTTAGCACCAATATCTTTACCTACATTTGCTTTTAGTTTATCTTTATCTATTGAAGCTCCTGTTGAACCAATATTTACTTTTACAGGTTCTCCTTTTGGAATTGTTCTTACCACCTTATCATTAACTATAACTTTTCTATCTACTATATTTACATTAACATTACCATTTTTATCTACTTCATAATCTTTTGCTTGTGCAAAACTTAGTGTTGCTATTGAGAGCAATATAAAATCTATTTTTTTTAACATATTAAATCCTTTTCTTTCTTTTTATGTTACTCCAAAATAGATTAATTTCTATTGAAATCAAAATCTTTTATAACAAAAAACTCTTTAGAATTTTTAGGAATAAACCAATACTTTACTCTTATTTTTTTGCTATTACAAAGTTTTAGTAGTTTAGGTTTTTTATACTCTATTAATGGGTAATCTATACCTCCTACAAATAGCTGATTACACTTTAATATTCTAACTGTACTACGAATTAATGCTTTATCTGCACGATTTAGTTCAAATTGCCACTTTGCATACTCTGAACATGTAGGATAGTATCTACATGAGGCAGGTAACATTCTTGATATATATTGATAGGCTTGAATTGGGGCTAAGTAAAATTTTTTCATTAAAAAAGATTTTATCTAAAAAACTATTTAAAATTAGATATAATCTCCAAAAAAATATAGGATAGAGATGAGATTAGTAGTAGCAATAACAGGTGCATCAGGGGTAGAACTTGGAAAAAAATTTATAGAGTATCTACCAAAAAATATAGAGGTTCACTTAATTACATCTAATAATGCTCTAACTGTAAGCCATTTTGAAAACTCTAAAAAACTTACAGTTCATAATAACTCAAATATAGCCTCATCTATAGCCTCTGGTTCATTTATGGTTGATGCTACTGCTATTATCCCTTGTAGCATGAACACTTTAGCTAAAGTAGCTTGTGGAATTGCTGATAATTTAGTAACAAGAGTAGCCTCTGTTACACTAAAAGAGCAGAAAAAACTACTACTAGCCCCTAGAGAGATGCCATTTTCTCCTATTGCTATAGAAAATATGCTTAAACTTTCAAGGTTAAATGTTATTATTGCACCACCTGTTATGGGGTACTATTCAGACTCTAATAGTTTAGAGGATATGGAGAGATTTATTATTGGAAAGTGGTATGACATATTGGGAGTTGAAAATAGTTTATATAAGAGGTGGAGAGGTTAGATTATGAAATTTAGAAAAGCAATATATCCAGGTACTTTTGACCCTATTACTAATGGTCACTTAGATATTATAAAAAGAGCTTGTGCTATGTTTGATGAGATTATTGTAGCTGTAGCTATTAATAAGGCTAAAAAGCCTATGTTTTCACTTGATGAGAGAATGAATATGGCAAAAAAAGCTACAGATATGTTTCCAAAAGTAAAGGTTATTAGTTTTCATTCACTTTTAGTTGATTTATCTAATGAGTTAGATGCCAATATTATTATTAGAGGTTTAAGAGCCGTTAGTGATTTTGAGTATGAGTTACAGATGGGTTATGCTAATGCCTCTTTAAAAAAGGAGTTAGAGACTATCTATCTTATGCCTAGTTTAGAAAATGCCTTTATTAGCTCCTCTATTGTTCGTTCAATTTTACCATTTTGTGGAAAAGTGTCACATTTAGTTCCTAAAGTTATTTTAGAAGATATAAAGAGTAAAAAGTGTATATAATTTTTGAGGGAATTGATACTTGTGGAAAAACAACCCAAATTGAGCTTTTGGCCACAGAGTTTAAAGATGTTATAGTTACAAAAGAGCCAAATAGTACTATTTTAAGAGAGATACTTCTATCAAGCTCTTTTAAATCAAAACGGGGTGAGTTACTTCTATTTTTAGCAGATAGAGCAGAACACTATAAAAGAGTTATAGAGCCAAATAGAGATAAGTTAGTTCTTTCAGATAGAGGGTTTTTATCGGGGATTGGGTATGCTTTGGCTAATGGTGATTTTGAATTTGATTATTTAGTTGAACTTAATAAACTTGCTTTATATAATAATTTTCCTGATTTTATTATATTTTTTAAGACTAATATAGAGACTCTAAAAAATAGAATGGAAGCAGAAGATAAAAAGGCTGATGGAATTGAGTTAAGAGGATTAGAGTATTTAATTAAAGTTCAAGATAATATGGAAAAGAGTCTAAAAAAATTAGATATTCCATATTTAACTATTGATGCAACTAAAGAGATAGAGACAATTTATATAGAAATCTCTAATCAGATATATAAGCTAATTAATCAATACATCTCGAATATTAGCTAAAGCAATATAATTAACAGTTCTACCCTCTTTAAAAGAGGCTAATATCTTATATTTGACTAAAGATTTAAGATATTTTCTAGCTGTATTATCTGAAATATCATAATCTTTTACAATCTCTTTTGTTGTAAAAATTCTACCTGGATTTTTCATGGCTTTTTTAACAATATCTTTTTGTATAAAGTTCAGTAAATCTCCCACTTTAGAGTCCTCTAAAAGAACTAAAACCTCTTCAAGCTCACGGCTTTTTGCATCTAAATATCCAAAGAGTTCCTCCATAGCTCTTAATATAATATTGGTTTGATAATAGATAAAATAGGTTAAATCATTCTCATCTATTTCAGTATAAAGATATGCCATACCATATTTTATAGGTGCTTCTTTTAGAAGTTTAGATATAGATAAATACTCAAAAAAACTAAATCCATTTTTTAGCATAAACCAGTAAAATATAGCTCTAGCAGTTCGTCCATTTCCATCTGCAAATGGGTGTTCATAACCTACCATAAAGTGTAAAATTATAGCTTTTATAATTGGGTCAATAAAACTCTTTCCCTCATCTCCAGAGTGGTTAGAATTGGCAAAGGTGCATAGTTTTTCTAATCTCTTTTCTATATCTTTATATGTTGGTGGTTGGTGCAGTATCTCACCATCTACTCCATCTGTTATTACTATCTCATTATCATCTCTAAACTCTCCTGATACTACACCGTTTTGGCTAGTTCCAGTTGTTGCTATAAAGTGAAAATGTTTTATCATATCTATACTAAGAGGAGCATCTTTTAGAGATTTCACCTCATTCATTAATAGATAATTATTTAAAATCATCTGTTCATCTTCACTTTTTGGTTTTCTCTCTTCTACTAACATCTTTTTAGCTACTCGTCTAGTAGTTGATGCACCTTCAAGTTGAGCTGAACTTATTGCCTCTTCCATAACAAGAGATGATATAAGATATTTTTGCTGTATTGAGTTATTGGGTGTTCCCTCACCTGAAAGTTTTGCTATTTTATAGAGTTTTGCTTGAAGTGAGTCAGGAATACAGAAGTGAAACTCCACTCCATTTGCATCACAAAGTTCAATAGGTTTTCTTTTTGTAAATCTAACCCATTTAGTAATAAGCCATGCTTTTTTTGCATTATGCTCTTTTGGAACTCGCCATTTAAACTCATTCCAATATAAATAGCGACCCTTTTTATCTGTTTCTGAAAAATATTCAGTTAAATAGCTCTCCTGTTGAAGTTCATTCATAAGTTTTGGTAGTTCACTTATATTAAATGTAACAGGAGCTTTTTCAATTCTTGATTTTGACATATATACTCTCTTAACGCAAAAATATTTTTTTGCGTTATTGTAGCAGATTTTAACTATTTGACAAAATATCAATTACATATATCTCTCTAAAACATTTGGTATCTCTATACTACCATCTTCTTTTTGATAATTTTCCATAATAGCAATTAGAGTTCTTCCAACAGCTAGGGCTGAACCATTTAGAGTGTGAATTAATCTATTTTTTTTGCCATCTTTAAATCTAATTTTTGCTCTTCTTGCTTGAAAATCTCTTGTATTTGAGATTGATGAGATTTCTCTATATTTATTCTGCCCTGGTAACCAAACCTCTAAATCTATAGTAACAGATGATGAAAAACCTAAATCTCCACTACAAAGTTTAACTAATCTATGGGGAAGTCCTAATTGTGTTAATATATTAGAGGCATTTTCTACCATCATTTCAAATATCTCTTCACTCTTTTCTGGGTGAGAGAGGGCTACCATTTCAACCTTATCAAATTGGTGTTGTCTTATCATTCCTCTTGTATCTCTCCCTGCACTTCCTGCCTCTTTTCTAAAGCATGGTGTGTAAGATGTAAGTAGAATTGGTAACTCTTTTTCACTTAAAATCTCATCATTGTATAAGTTAGTTAATGGAACTTCTGCTGTAGGAATTAAATAAAGCTCTTCACCCTCAATTTTAAATAAATCATCACCAAATTTTGGAAGTTGTCCTGTACCTTTTAGCATAGTGGCGTTATTAATAAATGGAACATACACCTCTTCAAATCCTTTTTCTCTATTGATATCTAAAAAGAAATTAATTAAGGCTCTTTCTAATCTAGCTGACTCTCCTCTTAAAACAGAAAAACGACTCTTTGCTAATTTTACTCCTCTTTCAAAATCTATCCAACCATTTATCTCTGCTAATTCCCAATGCTCTTTTGGCTTAAAATCAAACTCTCTAGGAGTTAATACTTTTTTAATCTCCACATTATCATCTTCACTCTCTCCCATGGGAACAGAATTATCTGGAAAATTTGGCATAGATAGAGCTAACTCTTGAAGTTTACTATTTGCCTCATTAGCTTTAGCTTGAAGTGAATTTATAAGCTCTTTATTTTGGTCAACTTTTGCTTTAAGTTTGGAAATATCTTTTCCCTCTCTCTTATATTGACCAAATAGTTTTGACATCTTATTTTGCTCTGCTTTTGCCACCTCTAAACTGTTATTTGCCTCTTTTAATTTAGCAAAACGCTCTTTTAAAGTTTCAATAGTAGAGTTATCTACACCCTTTTTAATAAGTTTGCTACTTGCTTCATTAAAGTTTTTTTCTAAATATTTTAAATCAATCATAATAAATTACCTAAATTGTTAATTTTTGAAATTATAGTAAAAAGAGTAGAAGAGGTAGGTAAAATTTTAAGATTACAAAAAAATATGATACAATAAATTAATTATAGTTTTTTAGGAGTGTTTGTCAACTACCCCATCATAAATGATGGAGCTTAAAAATATAGTAAGCAACTAAATCACTTAACCTTAATCTTGGTGGATGGTTGACACACCCGTATCGGTTGGCTACAACTTGATGTTGATGCTGACCGTTACTTATTAAGAATTTGACTAGGATATTTGCAGAACCATTTACATCTGCATTTATTAAATATCCTTGTGAGGTTCTAAATAGTCCTCTTTTAACTCGTTTACCTTTATAGGTATCGTGTTTTTTAATAGGTTCATTGTCAAGATATGAACATTTAGATGTATAACTTTCTTCTTGAAGATAATAGTTTATACCTAACTGTTCACATCTGCTTTGTAATTTTCTTTTGAAAATTCCATAAGGAATAGTTACAAAGTTTTGGTTATTTTTCTTTCCAATATTAATATTTCGTTTAATATCAGAAAAATCACCTATAACAATAGAACCTGCGTTCTTTGAAATTGTATAATCAGTTATATATTTAACAGCAAGATTAAAGTAGTTATTAATTTTATTGTATCTTTTACGACTAAGAATTAACATTTTTTTTGATGTTTTAATATTTTGTCTATCTAAAATGGATTGATAATATGCTTTTTGTTTATTGTAATAATGGTTAATTGATTTGATATATCTTCCATCAACGATAAAGGAAGAGTCACCAAAACTAGCACAAAATAAACAATGTTCTAGCTGTAACTATAAATAATTATTTAAATTACTTATAGTCAGGCAACCCTGTAATAGTTTTCAAGAATAAATTTTATAGATTCTTTTTTGAAATCTTTAGTTTTATATTCTGAGAAACTATTAATATTTAAAAATTTACGCCGTAGAACATCTAGGAGCAGTCTATCTCTAATATTACAAGCCGAA
>JAMOOP010000156.1 GCA_027065385.1 Campylobacteraceae bacterium
ATAATCAGGAGTTTGATATAAATAATGGCAGATTAATAAAACTTTTAAATCTCTCATCAATTAAAAACAGAATTATAAATATTGCTCATAGATACCAAATAAATATATCGTTTGTTCACCCCGAATATACAAGCCAGACTTGTAATAGTTGTGGTTTTATTAGTCGAAAAAATAGAAAAACGCAAGAGAATTTTAAATGTGTCGAATGTGGTCACTTAGAAAATGCAGATTTTAATTCGGCTTGTAATATTAGAGATAGACTGCTCCTAGATGTTCTACGGCATAAATTTTTAAATATTAATAGTTTCTCAGAATATAAAACTAAAGATTTCAAAAAAGAATCTATAAAATTTATTCTTGAAGACTATTATAGGGTTGCCTGACTATAACTTTTTTTTATAATTAGTTATAGTTACAGCTAGAACATTGTTTATTTTGTGCTAGTTTTGGTGACTCTTCCATTATATGATTTAATAATCTCTTTTTCATCTTTCCAATCTTTTTGTTTAACATCATTATCATCTCTTTTAAATTTAAACTCTTTAAAAAACTGTTTCATCTCCCTCCCCCCTAATTCAAATAGCCTTTTTTACTTGTATATTACTATTTATTAAATTTTGATAAATAGTGTCTAATTTTTTTTTGGAAATCCCATACTCTTTTAAAAAAGCTTTTATTACTTTACTCGGGGTTTCATTAAAAAATTTTAAGGACTTTAACTCTTTAAGTTGATTATATATTTTGATATTCATACTAAAATCAAAATAGAGAGTAATCCCTTTTTATAGTAGGCAACATACTCTTATCTAAAGCATATACAAAAGCATAGTTATAATAGGCATTTTTTAAAATATCTCTTGCCTTATCAATGCTTTCATACCAATTTGGTCTATCAACTCCATCAACTTTAGTTTTTGGTGGAGTTAATACTATAGTTTTTACCCATGCACCATTATATCTTACATACTCTCTAGCTTTATATATATCACTTAGATTATCGGTGAAGATTGCTACTTTATCACTTTTACTAGGTTTACTAATATTTAAAAATCCATCAATAAATACAGGTACAAAATGTTTAGTATATTTTACTCTATCTAAATCATAAGGCAAGTGATATTTATCACAAAACTCTACAACCCTTTGTAAGTAATCCACATGAAAAGGTGTTATCTCTTTTTCTTGATATATATATCCATTTATTTTAAATGTAACTCTAAATAGAGTATCAGTTATAATTTCACAACTTGCCTCTTTATTTAAAGTAGAGACATCAGGTTTTATCATCTTCATAAGTTTCTCATCTGTACCAATAAAGAGTTTACTATCAGAGTTTAAAACTTTTTCAAATAGTTTTCTCCAATCATTTGGTAAGATTTCTATATTTTTCTTTTGAGTTACTACCATTTTAATAAATGATAGTTCATGGTCAGAAAATAGATAGAAACTAGCATCTCTACTAATAAGCACATAACGAATTAATTTAAATCCTGCATTCTCAATATTATCAACCTCTATCCATGCAACTTCATTATCTGTAATCTCAATAGATTTATCTGAAAATATAATACCATAAGCACCTTTTTCTAATGCCTTTTCTATATCTTCTTGACTATTTGATATAAAAAGGTCTCCAATATCTATTTTTGATGGATATACTGTAACAGAATTAATAGCTGTAATCGTGGGATTAGAGACCATTTTCCCTGTTGTTAAATTTAATAAATCTTCTATTTTCATCTAAGTCCTTAGCTTATTGGAGTACCATTTACTTTTGGTCTCTCTGGACGAATTAAACATAATCCGTTCTTATCTTTACTAGCTAACAGCATACCCTCACTTACCATTCCCATAAGTTTAGCTGGTTTAAGGTTTGCTACTACACACACTTGTGTATTTAAAATATCTTCTGCACTATACCACTCTTTAATTCCTGCTACTACTTGTCTTGGTTTCTCTTCTCC
This sequence comes from Campylobacteraceae bacterium, assembly GCA_027065385.1. Lineage (GTDB taxonomy): Bacteria > Campylobacterota > Campylobacteria > Campylobacterales > Sulfurovaceae > UBA1140. The sequence continues at coordinate 1,965 of JAMOOP010000156.1, forward strand.
AATATCAACCTGTAAAAGTAGAAGTTTTTTACTCTTTTTAACCTCTTTAGCATCAACTACAGTACCAATTTTTAGTAAAGTTTTAAAGAAATCATCTATGCCAATAAGTGCAATATTTTCAACCTCTTTTTTCTTCTCTTTTTTAGGTTCAACTTTTACTTCAGGCTTTTTCTCTACTAAAAGCTCCTCTTCTATTCTTGGAAATAGTGGCTCTCTCTTTTCTATAGTAAATGGAGGTAAAACTTCACCCTCTCTAATAATTTTATTAAAGTTTTCAGGATTTATCTCAAACCCTAAAGCATTAGCAATAGTTGTAGTAGTTTTTGGCATAACAGCATGTAGCATTAAAGAGACTTTAGCTAAGATTGTAGCAATTAATCCATTTAAAGCCATAGTCTCATCTTTTTTACCCTCTTTTATCATTGTCCAAGGTTGATATTTATCTATAGCTCTATTTGCTACTGTTAAAGGTCTCCATAACTCTTCTAAATATCTATGAAGTTGAAGTTCAAATAAATATGGTTCTAGTTTAGATAAAGACTCTTCTACTTCTTTAAGCTCCTCTTTATAGTAGATTTCTACTAAATCAGACTCAACTTTACCTTTAAAATATTTACCACTCATTCCAATAAGTCTATTAAGCAGGTTTCCAAGGTCATTACCTAAATCAGAGTTAATTCTATCAATTAGAGCTTTTTGAGAAAAGTCACCATCTCCACCGAAAGGAACTTCTCTAAGCATAAAGTATCTAAAGTTCTCTAATCCATAAGCGTCTGCTACCTCTTTAGGGTTAACTACATTTCCTTTAGATTTACTCATCTTCTCACCATTTCTAGTCCACCAACCGTGAGCGCCAATATGTTTAGGAAGTGGCAGACCTAAACTCATTAAAAATGCTGGCCAATAGATAGCGTGAAATCTTAAAATATCTTTTCCAATTAAGTGAACTCTAGCAGGCCAAAACTCCATATTAACCTCATCTGTTCCATATCCTAATGCTGTTACATAGTTCATTAAGGCATCAAGCCAAACATACATAACATGTTTTGGGTCATTAAACTCTTTTGGTAACTTTACACCCCAATCAAAGCTTGTTCTAGTAATTGATAAATCATTTAATCCACCCTCTACAAATCTAATAACCTCATTTCGTTTACTCTTTGGTAATATACACTCTGGATTATCTCTATACCACGCTAAAAGCTTATCTTCATAACTAGATAGTTTAAAAAAGTAGCTCTCCTCTTCTACAATAGAGGTGGATTTACCACAATCTGGACAAAATTCACCATCAACTAATTGAGTCTCTGGAAAAAATGTTTCACAAGATATACAGTAGTGACCTTTATATTTATCTTTATATATATCACCTCTCTCATGCATAACAGAAAAGGCTTTTTGAACACCTTTTATATGGTCAGTATCTGTAGTTCGTATAAATTTATCATAAGATATATCAAATTCGTCCCAAAGATTTCTGAATGTAGCAGATATTTCATCAGCATAAGCTTTTGTATCTTTACCTCTTTTTTTAGCAGACTCTTCTATTTTTTGACCATGTTCATCAGTCCCTGTTAAAAAGAAGGTCTCTTGACCAATAAGTCTAGCGTATCTAGCGAGAGTATCAGCAATAATAGTAGTATAAGCGTGTCCGATGTGAGCTACATCATTAACATAGTAGATAGGTGTTGTAATATATGATTTATGACAAGACATTGTTTGTAAGTTCCTTAAACAAATGAGTTTAGATTTAATTTTGTGTATTTTATCGTAATAAAACTTTTAAGAGAATTTTTCAATTTATTTTGGGAGTTTTATTAAACTATTACTATTATCTATATGTATACTACTGTTTGGTAAAAGTTCTATATGTGAACTACTATTATCTATATCTATGGCAAATAATTTATTAAAAAGTATAATTATAAATAAAATTTTTTTCATTAATGATATTCTAACATAAAAAAACCTATTATGTGACAGAATATGTGACATATTTATGTTATTATTAGAAATTCTATGTTATTATTAGAAATAATAAAAAATATAAAGGAGTAACTATGAAACAGTGGTTTAATATTTTTTTTGTAACACTGTCTGTTATAATAGTTGGGTGTGGTGACACATCTTCTACTAATTCTCAATCTTCTACAGAAGGTTCTTCTCAATATAACAATAATTCTAAAAATGGAGATTTTACACTAATATTAGATGTAGATAAAATTACAGTCTCAACAGATTGGAAAGAGGCTTCTAAGTTAGTGGGTATAGATTTAACTATGGTACAAGATGCAAACTATGGACACTTCACTATTAAAGATAATATATTAAGTTATAAAAAAAGAGATGATAGAAATAGTACAGATATAGGACTTTTTAGGGTTAAACTTGATAATAATAGAAGTACTGATATAAAAGTTACAGTTAAAACTTTATATTGGAAAGATGCAAAGTGTGGAGGACATCACACTATAGCTTTAAAATCTAATAGTACTTTATGGAGTTGGGGATATAATAGTAATGGAGAGTTAGGAGATGGGACTACAATAGACCATCTTAGTTTAGTACAGGAAGCAACAAAAAGTCATGATTGGAAAAAGATTGATGCTGGAGCTTGGTCTAATGTAGCTATTAAAAAAGATGGTACACTTTGGGCTTGGGGTCATAATGATTTAGGTCAAGTTGGAGATGGAACAACAGATGATGTTTTAATTCCTAAAAAAATTTCTTCTGATACTGACTGGATAGATATATCAATTAGAGATACTCATGTTTTAGCACTTAAATCTAATGGCACTCTATGGAGTTGGGGACAATCCTTGGGTACAACTTCTGACTCTTTAGTATTAAGTCCAATTCAAATAGATGGAAAATGGAAAAAAATATCTACAGGAGAGAAATTTAGTGTAGCTATTAAAGATAATGGAACTATATATAGTTGGGGTGATAATACTCTTGGAGCATTAGGGCTTGGAGATAAAATAGATAGAGCAACACCTACAGCTATTGTATCTAAAGATAATCTATTTTATGACTCACTTTTTATAGATATATCAGCAGGAGATAATCATGTTTTAGCTATTCAAGAAAATGGCACAGTATGGGGTTGGGGAAATAATGGATTTGGACAATTAACAGATAATAGTGATGGTACAGACGAAGAATTAAGCCCAATTAAAATAAATTTAGGAGAGATTAAATATCTCTCTTTAGGTGCTGAATACTCTATGGGAATATATAATAATGGTACACTAAAAGGTTGGGGAGATAGTCAATATGGAACAATAGGAGCTGATACATGGAGTGTAACTGTGAAAAATCCTATTCAAGAGTCAACTCATTTACAAAATTGGATTTTAGTTGATGCAGGAGTGGTTCATACCGTAGCTATTACTAAAAATGGTGAGTTATGGATTTGGGGAACTAATGAGTATGGAGAGATTGGAGATGGAACAACCAACTCTACTGCTGTACCATTACATATTTATGGTCGAAAATTTCAATAAAGGGTAAATAATTGTTACAATAAATCTATATAAAACTAAAAAATACTATTGATCATTTAAGATTTTAAAGCTATAATACGCTATATGTATTCAATAGGTAAATTTGCAAAAAAATTAGGAATTACTGTACACACATTAAGAACTTGGGACAAAGAAGATAAGCTAAAACCGAAATATGTTAGTAAAGGTGGTCATAGATATTATGATGATGAACAATTTAATCAAATTCTTCAAGAGATAACCATAAAAAAAGAGGATAGAATTAATTTAGGTTATATTAGAGTATCATCAAAACATCAAAAGGATGATTTACAGAGACAATATGAAGTTATGGAACTTTATTTGGCAACAAAAGGAAAGAAATTCAAAATAATTTCAGATATTGGAAGTGGAATTAACTATAGAAAAAATATCTAAAATACATGATGTAAAAATTGAGATTATAAATCAAAGTGATAAAAAAACAGATGAACAAGAGATGATAGAT
>JAMOOP010000157.1 GCA_027065385.1 Campylobacteraceae bacterium
GATATAGAAGTCCTATTAATTTTATGGTTAATATAGTAGCTGGATTAATAAGATATACTTACTTTGAGAAAAAACCTTCTATTAATTTTACTGAAAAGGATAGAGTTTTACTTATTAATTCCATTCATAAAAGCTCTCAAAATAATACTTGTATGGGACTTATATTAATTTAATTTTTATCGAATTCAGGTTAAAAGATAATTAATTGCATATCCGATAATAAAACCTATAAGAGTGTAAGCTACTATTAGCCTATCTTTTAGAGATTTATACTCATAAGTTAACTCTTCTATCTCTCTTGTTTGGTTTGAGTTTTTTGATATTTCTTTTTTTATATCTTTGAATATATCTCTAATCTCTATTAGAAGATTTCCCAAATTGGTAACTTTTCTATTTTCCGTTTTTAGTTCTGATAGGATAGAGGAGATTTTTTTACTCTCTTCTTTTAACTCTGGGAGGTCATCTTTAATAAGTGTTAAATAGAGTTCTAGGGTGTCTATTAACTCTTTTATATCCTGTATATCTATCTTTTCACTCATGATATTTTGGGAAACTGCTCTACTGTATCGACTATTTTTTTAGCAAACCTAAGCCCTCTTTTTTTGGCATAATAGGCTTCTATATCTTCATCCTCTCTATACTCTAGTGCATACTGTTTTTTTAGTGTAGGAGCGTTTTTATCTACCTCTAGGGCATTGATATACCCATCAAGCAGGGTTTTGTTTCTATACTCCATTACTTAAAAAAGATTATCCCTTTTAATTTTGATTACTTTGTAACAACTCTGCTCTATCTCATCTGTAATTGGAGCTATTCCATAAATCTCATCTCCAAAGATATTTATAAACTCACTTTTGTAGTTTTCTATATCATTTACCTCATTTAGGATTAAAATGATTTTTGGTTTACTGTAGCTATCTTGGATAAGAGCTATAGTATCTTTTAGGTTTTTCTGTTGAGATAGATTTGTATTGATTGGGATAAAAAATGTTATCTCATTTGGCTCTATTTCGCTACTCTTTTTGAGATAGTTTAATACGCTCTTGGTATCATTCCCACCACCTATATCAATAATATTAACCACTTTGCTATCAAGCTCTATATCCAACTCAACGCTATCAATAACATTTTCTGTATATTTGAGAGTGTAGTTTTTAATCGAGATAGATTTTGAATCTATATCTATTTTGTTATTATCATCAAGCTGATAGTAGTTTATATCTTGATACCCATTTAGATAAGCAATAGTAGGCAGTATATGAAGAGCTGTAGTAGTTTTGCCTGTGCCTCCTTTGGTATTTGTTGCAATATAGATTTTTGCCATAGTTATTATCCTTTTTTCTTTTTAGTCATCAAAAACAGAGCTTCTTAGTTTTGGTTTCTTCTCTTCACTATCGGTAGGGGATTTTTTCTCTTTTGGGGTGAAAGGTTTTTTGTTGATATGTTTTTTTATAAAAACAGATACCGTAGATTTGCAAACAGTTATATTTTTCTCTGTCTGTAGAAAATCTAAAATAGATTGTTGTGAAGCATTATTATCAACTAAAAATTTAATATCATCAATATAGGGTAGAAGTGTAGGTTGACTCTTTGTATTGGTATATTTTTCTAAAATTTTCTTATCTGTCATAGTGAAATAGTACCACATTAAATAATAATATTTAATTAAAATAGTTTTTAATTGTTTTTGTGAATATGGTTAGTTTTGAGAATATTTTGAAAAAGTTTGAACAAGTTTGAGGTAGTTTGATTAAATTTGTATAGATTTTGTCAAATCTTTAATTATTTGCATTGGTTAACCATAGTTTACTTTTATTTATGAAAAGTTCACTATGGTTTAGGCTCACACCTGACGCAGTTTTACTAAACTGCAAAAGATAAAAAGATAGATAAGAAAATCAAATAAAAAAGTTAAGCTCTTCATCTTTAAAGTCTGTTTTATTCGTTTCTTTCCATGTTTTGTTAGTATCACTTTTTATCCTTTTGATTGTTTCTATAAATTATTAGACGAAAAAGAGATAGATATTTTTATTTTAAAATATAAATATCATAAAAAAATTAGATATAATATTCAAGATAAAATTGCTAAAGGGGAAGATAAGTTATGAAACGACCTGTTATACTTTTGTTGTTGCTTATGGTAATGTTTTTGTATTCTGATAATTATCGAACAATCCAAAGAAGTACAACAATCAAAGCCAATAATGGAGCAATTCACAAAGTTGGAGATTTTGGGAACTATTATGCTTTGCTTATCTATGTGGAGGAGTATAAAAATCTCAAAGATTTAAGAACACCCAAAAAAGATGTAGAGGATATTGCCAAGATTTTAAGAGATAGATACGGATTTGTAGAGACTACAATTGTGCCAAATCCTAAAAATAGTGATGATTTAATTGAGATTTTAGATAATTTCAAAAAACGACTCAACACTAATGATAATCTACTCATCTACTATGCAGGTCATGGAAGCAAAAATGGATATTGGCAATTATCTAGTGCCAAAAGAGATAGTCGTGTAGGGTGGATTTCTATCAAGGAAGCTATAAATCAAACGCTCAAAGAGATGCGTTCTAGGCATGTTTTGGTGGTGGCTGATTCTTGTTATTCGGGTTATTTGACACGAGATGGAGTAGTTATAAATAGTCTAAGTCCTAATGATAAACGATACTACTCCAAGCTATATAGTATAAAATCAAGAAATGTATTAACAAGTGGAGGATTGCAACCTGTATTTGACCAAGACCCCACCAATCCAAATCACTCTGTATTTGCCAATGGATTTTTGAAAATGCTTCAAAAAAACACTCAACCTATCTTTTCATTAGAAGAGCAGTATCCTAAAGTCAAACGATATGTACAGCTTAATACAGAAAATCAAATCCCACTCTATGGAGATGTAAAGCTTACAGGTCATGAAGATGGTGGGGATTTTATCTTTTTGGATAAAAAATCTATTGCTAATGGTAAAGGAGGAGAAGTTTCAGAGTATAGCCTAACTATCAATACTACTCCATCTAATGCAACCATACAGATATTAAATATAAAACCTTATTATCAAGATAGAATACAGCTTAAAAAAGGTCTCTACAAGATAAGAGTTTTTGCTGATGGTTATAAAGAGAAAAGATTTAATATTGAGTTAAAAGAGGATAGTGTTTATAATATAGTTTTAGAAAAGAGAGCAAATTTTAGTTTTGAACCCCAAATGGTAAAAATAGATAGAGGAAGCTTTATAATGGGAAGCGATAGTGGAGATAGTGATGAAAAACCACCACATAGAGTAACAATAGATTATGATTTTGAGATAGGGAAATATGAGGTGACTATAGGTGAGTACAAAGCGTGTGTAGCAGATGGAGGGTGTAAACAGCCCAAATGGTTAGAGAGTGGAAGTGAATATAATATCCATACAGGCTCAGACGATTTTTATAAAAAAATGTGTCTAAAAGATAACTGCCCAATTATAGGCGTTAGTTGGAACAATGCAAAAGCCTATACCAAATGGCTAAGTAGAAAAACAGGCAAAAACTATAGATTGCCAACAGAAGCAGAGTGGGAGTTTGTAGCAAGGGCAGGAACAACTACTAAATGGAGTTTTGGAAATAGAGAAAGTAAATTAAAAGATTATGCTTGGTATTATGATAATAGCAATGGTAAAACTCATAAAGTAGGCACAAAAAAACCAAATCAATGGGGAGTCTATGATATGCACGGAAATGTATGTGAGTGGTGTGAGGATTGGTATTTATATAGTTATAATAACACACCAAAAGATGGTAGTGCAAATCATTTTCAAAATAAAAATTTAAAAGTTTTTTGTGGTGGTTCGTGGGGCAGCATTGCTGGCGGCTCTCGTTCTGCTAATCGCTTCAGGAACTCTCCTACTAGTCGTGACGATGATGTGGGCTTCCGTCTCCAGAGAACTTTACCTTAGGGTTTTGAGCTTTTTATCCTTTGGGATTTTCTTTTTTTTCTTTTTAGAGAGTGCCAAAGCACTCTATTATTTCCAAGCGTTAGCTTGGTCGCGATTTTTTGCTATAATTGCAATTAAAAAATAAATACAAATTATCCTATTATTGTAAAAATAGGAAACACAATGTATCAAAACCAACCTTTTACCAAAGAGTACACTTGGAAAGAGGCAAAAGGGTATTGCCAAGCGTTAACACTTGGTGGGTACAGTGATTGGCGACTACCTACAAGAGCAGAACTTATGAAAATTGGTAATATAAAGTTGTATAATTATGACAACTATGCTAATTGGAAAAAATGGTTTGATAAAAACAAGCATCGAAGATATAAAAACAGTAAGAATCAGTATCATTTTGTAAAAAAAGAGTTTATTGAGAATATGTCTAAATATAGTTGGTTTTGGACTTCAGAAGAGAAAGATTCTTCTAAAGAGATGTTTTAAATTTTTATTAAAGTATATTTTAAATAATATCTATATAATCCTAAAGTATATTTTAAATATATTGTACTATAATGTGAAAAACTTAAAATGGATTTTAAGATGATTAGATATATTAGAAACAAGCAAATAAGAGTGTTAAAAAGTATCTCTTTGGATTTTATAAGAGATAAGTACCTTTTAAAACTACAATCTTCTAACCGATTGGTGGGGTTAATAGGGCAACGAGGGGTAGGGAAAACAACACTTTTGCTTCAGTATTTAAAAAGTAACTTTAAAGCTACAGAGTTTCTCTACTTTTCGGCTGATGACATTTATATTGTGAACAGTTCCATTTATGACATAGCAGAAGAGTTTGTACTCTTAGGTGGTAAAGTCATTGTGATTGACGAGGTACACAAGTACAAAAATTGGGCAATAGAACTAAAGAGCATTTACGACTCGTTTCCCGATTTGTTGGTTCGTTTTTCGGGTAGCTCTATGCTCAATATTTTAAATGAAAAGTATGATTTAAGCAGACGCTGTGTTACATCGTATGTGACACCACTGAGCTTTAGAGAGTACATGAAACTAGCAGAAAAGATAGAGCTTCCTCGGTTAGTATTTGATGATATTTTAAAAAATGCCTCTGAACTCTCTTCTACCTTAGCATTAGAAAACCCTACACTCTACAGAAACTTTTTAAAGTATCTTCAAATTGGCTTTTATCCGTTTTTCATAGAAGATGAAGAGGAGTACAAAAACAAACTTTTTAATGCACTAGACAAAGTAATAGCAGAGGATATTCCCTCTATCAATAAGATTGAGTATACCCATTTGAGTATTTTTAAAAAATTTATAGCAAAGCTCATCTACTCGCGTGTTCCTTTTCAGGTCAATGTTACTGCACTTAGTAGGGAGTTTGGGGTTTCTCATCCTACGCTATCGACCTATTTAAATATTTTAGAGCAGACAAAGATAATACGACCCATTAGAAAGTTTTCAACAAAAGTTTCTAAAAAGCCAGAGAAGTTACTCTTTTCAAATACCAATATTTTATATACCTATGCTGATGAGTTTGGGGTAGAGGTAGAGAGAGGAACGGTGAGAGAGACCTTTTTTGCCTCATGTTTTGAGACTATCTACTACAGTGATGTAGGTGACTTTAGAGTAGGAGAGTATGTTTTTGAGATAGGTGGTAAAAATAAATCTTTTAAGCAGATTAAAGACCTTCCCAACGCTTATGTGGTTGTCGATACAGACTACACAGTAGAGGAAAATAAGATTCCGTTATGGTTGTTTGGGTTAATGGAGTAGTGTTAATGTCAAATGGCAATAAAACTTAATCTACTTATTGCTATAATCTTTTAGATGTCTTAAAAGCGTAGAGTAGAGGGAGTAAAAAAAATGATAAAGTGTCCAACCCGAATTTAAATCCAAAGTGCAATTTTTATAAAAATTCTACCTAAAATCTCCCTATGAAGCCTTTAATTTTTCATAAAAAACCTCATAAGGAGTTTTCCAACCAAGTGTTTTTCTTGGTCTATAAT
>JAMOOP010000158.1 GCA_027065385.1 Campylobacteraceae bacterium
TTTATCCACTTTAGATATACAATTTTCTAATTTGGAATCTAAATAATTAGTAGGCTTTTAAGCCTAACTAATTATCTAATAACTCTCTTTATTAATTTTATTTTTTATTATCTATCTTTGCTCTTAACGCATTAATTTGAACAGATTGGTTAGATATTTTCTGATTTTTAATATCAATACTTATCTTTAGCTTTTCTATCTCTGATTTTAAATTCTTAACATCTCCACTATTGTTTTGAGTCGTTCCCTTAACACTATTATTTGTTAAACTAGATATCTTTTCATTTCTTGTATTTACAGCACTTTTTAGTTGCTCTATTTTAATCTTTAAATTTTCTATCTCTTTAGTTTCTTCTTGAACTATCTCTGAACTATCTTTTTCCATTACTAAATCAACAAATAATTTTAATGTGTGCCAGTCTTTCTCTTTTAAAGTTGGTTCAAGTTTGGCAACTTTATCAGCTACAATATTAGCTTCACGAGGTATCCAACTTATTCCTATTTTATACTTTTTACATAGCCATACTATATATTTTTCATGAACAGCACTTTGATTATCACATAATATATGACAATTACTATAATTATGTTTTTTAATATAAAAAATAGCATAAAATACAGCTAGTCCCTCTGCTATGTTATTATCACTAATATCTTTAAGTGCTAAAATATGTGTAGCATTCCTATCTGGATCATACATACTGATTGTAAATTGTGTATTATCATCTTTTCCAGAAGCATCTACATATATTAATCTTCTTTTTTTAACAGTTTTTTCAACTTTCATTTGACTAATCCTTTAAATTTTTAATCCCAAGTGTCCAAATATTGTAGTTTTTATCCATAACAATAGTTGGATTATGTTTAGAACTTAGTATCTTTGTATAAAAGAAAGAGATAATATCTTTCACCTCTTTATCTGATAAAACTTTTGTGATTCCACCTGTTAAAACAATAGAATTTATTGATAATAGTTTTAGATTTATATATGATTGTTTGTAATGAGACATTTTACAAAGCACTAAAAATATAGCTAGTTGCATT
>JAMOOP010000159.1 GCA_027065385.1 Campylobacteraceae bacterium
GAATCACTTAACTAAATTTTTTTTCTAATTAAGTCTCTTTTGTCGTATTTTTATTTTAAAAATATCGAAAAAAACTCAAATAGACGTTGATTTTTCTTTACTTATATTCGGTTGTTAAAGACCATTTTTGTCAAACATTTTTTAATTGAAACTCTTAAACTCTAAGGTCTCTCTGTTTGTCGGAGCGTATTATAGGGGATTTTTTATTTAATGTCAAGTGTTTTTATAAAAAAAAAGAAAAAAAATTACTTTTTTTTACTTTTCCTTACTATGTATATACTTTTTTATGAATTTTTTTAATTATTTCTATTAAAGTTTTATTTTCTACATTAATAACTACATCGGCTATTTTAAGATAATCTTTTTCTCTCTCTTTATAAAGACTCTTTGCTTTTTTTGGTTCAGAGAATAGAGGTCTCTTTTTTAATTTTGCTTTTGCATTCTTTGCAGTAGATAATCTATTGTAAATCCATTCATAAGAGGCATCTAATAAAACTACCGTACCTAACTTTTTTAAATTATTTACTTTATAAAAACCTCCTCCACAAGATATAAAAGAGTTATCTACTGATTTTTCAATCCAATTAGCACACTCTTGCTCTAAAGAGCGAAATTTTTTCTCCCCATATTTTTTAAATATCTCTTTAATACTCATATTCTCTTTTGACTCTATTAAATCATCTGTATCAATATTAAAACAGTTATACTCTTTTGAATATGCTCTAGCTGTTGTACCTTTTCCTACTCCCATAAAACCAATAAGAATAATATTTTTTTTTGACATTAAAATCCTTTTAGTCTAATAATAAAATTTGAACCTTGTCTCCAATTACTTTAGAACTGTCATCTTCTGAAGTAACTAAAAGAGCAGTTGAATCTAACATATTTGTTAAAATTGCACTTGTTCCACTTTTTTTACCTTTAAAATCTACAAAATAGTTTCCATTTTCTAATATAACTCTACATGCTGTAAACTCAGCCTTTTTATGTCTTTTATTAAACGGTTCTCTTAAAGTAGCCTCTACCATTTTTAAACTACTTTTACTTTTTTGTAACTTCTCTATTAATGGTAAGAGATATAAAAGTCCTGTAACTGTAGAAGAGTATGCAAAACCTGGTAGAGCTAAAATAAATTTATTATCTTTTTGTGCTAACATTATATGTTGACCTGGTTTTATTCTAACACCTTTAAATAGAACCTTACAACCAAGTTCTACTATTACATCTTTTACAAAATCAAAATCTCCAACACTAACCCCACCAGTTGTTACAACTATATCACTTTGAAATAGAGCATCTTCTACAACTTCTAAAATAGTCTCTTTATTATCACCAATACAACCTAATTGAAGTGGCTCTCCACCATATTTTTTAATAATTGCTTCTAAAATATAATTATTACTACTTCTAATTTGAGAACTATTATTTTGTATCTCCCCTAACTCTAAAAGCTCACTTCCTGTAGATATTATAGAAACTTTTGGTTTTTCATAAACTAAAGGGGATACTATATTTAAACTAGCCATTACTCCAATATGGGTAAAGTTTATTTTTGTCCCCTGCTCTATTAGCTTTTCATCTTTTAAATAATTCTCTCCTATCTCTCTTACAGAAAAACCAAAAGGTACACTCTCATTTATAATAATATGATCTCCATCAACTGTTACATTTTCAATAGGAATTAGAGTATCAGCTCCTTTCGGCATAAGTGAACCAGTAAAGGTTTTAATAGACTCTCCATCTCTAACATCATCTCTAAGTTCACTTCCTGCTGGATTTATACTAGATATTTTAAGTCGTCCAAGCTCTAAATCTTTATGTTTTATAGCATATCCATCCATTGCAGAGGTTGGAGCTTCTGGTGAGTTATGGTCTGCTATAATATCTTCTGCTAAAACATATCCTAAAGTATCTATTAAATATTTTTTACTCTTTTTATAATTTTTAATTTCAATATTATTAATAATATCCATAGAATAATCAAAATATAAAAATGCCATTATCTATCTCCTTTTTTTGCTAATATTCCACTTCCACTCATAGGTGTACTTCTATCTTCAGCATATACTCTTTTACCATTAACTACATCATATTTCCATATTGGAGCATTTGCTTTAAAATCTTCTACAAACTCATCAATAAGCTCTAGTGCTATTCTTCTTTTAGGTGAAAAGACAGCTGAAATATAAGATGATGTGTGAACTGGTACATCTCCAATAGCATGAGCCATTTTTACTTTAGCTCCTCTCTCTTTGGCTCTTTCCACCCAAGAGTTAAACCAATTTTGTAATATAGGCTCATATATATCAAAACTTAAAGCCTCAATATTATCTTCTGCTCTAATTATCCCCACAAATGGTATAAAAGCTCCATAGTTTGACTCAATCTCTTCATCTAACCATTTATTAAAAATAGATTTTACATCTAATGAACCTTGATATAGTTCCATATTAACCACCACAAACAGGAGGTAGTATTGATACTACATCACCACTTTTTAAAACTTTGGTTAAATCATTTGTCATCTCACTATTTACTGCTACTGCACATCTATCTAGCCACTCATTAACACCATCTATATCTTGTAACCTATTAGCTACATCTTGTAGTGAAAAGGCTTCTATCTCTAAAGGCTTATGAGCTATAGGTCCTAAGAATTCAATTTTTACCATTAATTTACTCTCTTTATTAAAATTGCTTGATTATAAAAGTTGTTTGATATAATTACGCTTAAATCTAATCTGTAGGTGAACTATTGTGATATTTGGCTCTATAAGCTACCTTAACCTCTTACCATTTCAAATTTTTCTAAAACGATATATAAACCACTCTGCTACAAAAATGGCATTTAACTATAAACGAGCTGTTCCTAGTCAAATAAATTACGCATTAAAAAAAAGGCATATTAATGCAGGATTTATATCTAGTATTGAGTCTAAATCATATAAGTGTAGTAATTTAGGAATTATTGCAAATCGTGCAGTATATAGTGTATTTGTTGTAGAGGGTGAAGAGAAAACAGATAAAGAGTCTGCAACATCTAATGCCTTAGCATCTCTTTTAAATATTAAGGGTGAGGTTATTATTGGTGATAAAGCTCTAAAATACTATTTAAATGGTGGAGAGTGTACCGATTTAGCTACAGAATGGTATAAAAAAACAGCACTTCCTTTTGTTTTTGCAAGACTTTGCTACAATTATCATAGTAAAAGAATAAAAGATATAGAGAAAAAATTTTTAAAACAACCTATAAAAATACCTCAATATATTTTAAAAAAAGAGGCAAAAAAAAGAGATATTTCTCCTAAAGAGTTGCGTTGGTATCTTCAATTTATTGAGTATAAGTTGAATTATAAATCAAAAAAAGCACTTAAACTATTTTTAAAACAAGTTAAATAAGGTAACTATTAGTTATAATCTAGGTGTAAAAATAGGTAGGAGAATGATTGTATAATAAATTTTTAAAATATTATCTAATTGTAATACTATTTTCTAGTTATCTCTTTTCAGCCAAAATTACTAATGACTTTTGGAAAAAAGGATTAACTTTTGAAAAGTACTTAAAAAAGCATAAAATATCTAAAGATATAATTAACCTTTTAGATAAAGATGATGCTCAACTAATTTCAGAGATTAATGATAATAGAAGATTTTATGAAATGATTGCTAGTAATGGTATATTACTGCAAACCCTAATTCCCATAGGTGAGGAGTTACAAATACACCTTTTTAGAACTCCTAAAGGGTATAAGGTTGAAATTCTACCTGTAGCCTATCAAAAAGATACCTATTTAGCTCTGCTCTCTATAGAAAAAACCCCTTATAAAGATATTGTAAAAAAGATTAAAAATAGACAACTTGCTAATGAGTTTACAAAAGTTTTAAAACATAGTGTAAACTTTCGCTCTATTCAAAAAGGTGATAGATTGGCTATAGTATATGACCAAAAAATGCGTTTAGGTCAACCTATTGATATACCTGATATAAAAGTGGCTATGATAGAAACTCACAATAAAAAATATTATGTTTTTAAACACTCTGATGGAAAATATTATGATAATAATGGAACAGAGTTAATAAAAAAATATATGGGAAAACCATTAAGACACATAAGAGTTACCTCACCATTTACTTATAGAAGATACCACCCTGTACTTCATAGATATAAAGCACATTTAGGAACAGATTTTGGAGCAAAAAGAGGAACACCAATTTTAGCTGTAGCTAATGGAAAAGTTATATATTCGGGAAAAATGGGTGGATATGGAAATGTAATTAAAATAAAACATGAAGATAACTATATAAGTCTATATGCTCATCAAAGCAGACTAAAAGCAAAAAAAGGCGAAATAGTTATAAAGGGTCAAGTTATTGGATATGTAGGAAGTACAGGACGAAGTACAGGTCCCCATCTTCATTTTGGATTATATAAAAATGGAAGAGCTATAAATCCTATGAGAATGGTAAAATTTTCTTCAAAAGGGCTTTTAGGAGAGGATAAAAAAAGCTTTTTAAGAAGAAAAAGGATATATACAAAGATAATTAATAAAATTTTTAATGAAAATAGACCCTCTTATATTTGGAATACAGTACAAAAGCGTTTAGTTTCTCCTAAAAAGAAGAAATATTATAAAAAATTAGGTTGGTAAAATGAAAAACATAATAGAAGATTTTAAAGTAGAAGAGTTAAAAAATCCAAAATTTATAAAAGCAGGACTTGTAAGTTATAAACAAAATGGTATTGCTAAAACATGGGAAGTAGTAGAGGCTCATGACTCTGTAGCTGTTTTAATTTATCATAAAGAGCATAAAAGTTTTATACTAGTACAACAGTTTAGACCTGCTGTATATATGGGAAATAAAAATGGATTAACAGTTGAACTATGTGCTGGTATTGTTGATAAAAATTTATCATTAGCCGAGATAGCTAGTGAAGAGATTACAGAAGAGTGTGGATATTTAGCTCCTCTTAATAAGATTGAAAGAATTACAGAGGTAAATAGTGCTGTAGGATTTGCAGGTTCTAAACAAACAATATTTTATGTAGAGGTTGATGAGTCTATGCATGTAAGTGATGGTGGTGGTATAGATAATGAACTAATTGAAGTTGTAAAGATACCTGTTAATGAGGTGAAAGAGTTTATATATAATGAAAAAATAGCAAAAACTACAGGACTTCTTTTTGCTCTAATGTGGTGGATAGATAAGTATCAAAAATAGACAAATAGTCTATTTTTGACCTATATTACTCCTCTGAAAATGCCTCAATATCATCTAATCTTCCAACTCCTCTAAATAGAAAGGCTTGAATTGCCACTAAATTATTATTTGGCTGAAATTGGTGTAAATCATCTTCAAGATTTCTTGTAAATGTTTGCCATGTTCCATTAGAGACATCAGCTCCTAAACCAAATCTTATATATGAACCTCTAACTCCTCTTGTATCATCTCTTGGATTATAGACTAAATATCTTACACCATTATCTGTTTGAACTTCTATATATAAACTAAAATATAAAGATGAATTAATACTCCATCTTATACTATTATGGTCTCTATCCCATATATCATGACCATTTTCATCTCCTAAACGATACCCATCTGAAGTCCCACCTAGCAACTCTATAACTCTACTACCTCTTACCTCATCAGCAATATTATTTATAGTAGCACTTCCTGATGCGTTATCATAAATACTCCAACCATTAATAGTCTCATCTTCCGCATCTTCATAAACAGCTATACTATTATCTGCACCTTCTGCTATAGTTAAAATATCATCAACCTTACCACTACCTCTAATTAAAAATCCATTTATAGCTACTAAATCATTATTCGGTTCAAATTGATGTAAATCATTTTCAATATTTCTAGTAAATGTGTGCCATTCTCCATTATTTACTCCACTTCCTAAACCAAATTGAATATAGTTATTAACTACTCCATTATCACCATCTATTGGTCTATATTGCATAAATCTCTCACCATTGGTTGTTTCTATAGCAATAAATACCGTAAAATTCTCACTATAATTCATACTCCATCTAATACTTTTATCTGTCGTATTATTCCAAACTCCATCACCTCTTCTAGCTCCTATCTCATAACCATTATTAATTCCACTACCATTAAACTCTATAACTCTACTTCCTCGACTACTATCTAAAACAGATGAAATAGTAGCTCCCTCTGGAGTATTATCATAAATATGCCATCTACTGGTATTTCCATCTTCTGCATCTTCATAGATTGTAAAATTACTATGGTTATTAATATTTTGCTCTGATATTTGGGCTTTTGATAGAAGTTTAATATCATCAATTAAACCACTATTTCTAACTTGAAATGAGCTAATTGATACTAAATGATTTGTTGGTTCAAAATCTTGAATATCCTCTTCTAAATCTCTTGTAATTCCTTGCCATAAACCTAACTCATTTTGTGGATTATCTCCTGCCCAGACAGAACCTCTAATTCTATCATCTCCTAATCCGTGATGAATTGCACTTCCATTTTCTATTAAACCTAGATTTTCAGCTCCTAAAGTATATACTAAATCTCTCTCTCCATTAGTTGTCTGAACAGTTACTCTAAACTCAAAAGCATTTATATCTCTAATAATTCCTCTTGGGTCTATAACTTCAGGTGTAGCTCCAAAGTCTCTAAAACGCCACTGAATTATCTGTTTATTGCTCTCCTCTATTGAAAATCTATAAGCATTATCAAATCCAGAACCATCTAATCTAATTATATTACCTTGAAGATGTCTATTTTGAAGGTCACTATCTACTATATTTGTAATAGTCGCTCCAGTTGGAGTATTCTCAGAAACTACCCATTTATCTACTCCACTATCTCCATCTTCTAAAATAGTCTCTCCTGAATTAAATAGAGATAGATTATCTATCATTCCTCCATCTCCACCATTATATATAAAGCCATTAATAGATATTAGTTCATTTTCAGGCTCTGCATCTTTTAAATCTCTTTCTAAATCTCTAGTTATAGTTCTCCATCTTCCATTAATAGTACTAGCACCTAAACCGTGATGAATACCACCTTCAAATCCATGACGAAGCCCTCTATTTGGACTATCTGTATAGAATATATATCTTAAACCTAAAGTAGTTTGAGCAACTACATATATAGTATATGAGCTATTTGTTCTCATATCCCAAGATATATGAGTCTGTTCAGTATTATTCCAGCCAGTTGCACTATCTAATCCACCTAACATATATACGCCATTAGCTCCACCTCTAAATTGAATTACTCTATTATCCTCATCTAAAATATTATATATATCATCTACTGAACCTACTGTTGCACTCCAACCTGCTATTGTTCCGTCTTCTGCATCTTCATACACTTTAGCTGAATTTGAAGAAATACTATTTAATAGCTCTATATCATCAATCATAGTATGCCCTCTAACAGTTATACCATTTACTGCAAGAAGTCTATTATCAGGTTCATAATCTTTTAAATCATCAGATAAATCTCGGCTAAATGTTTCCCATCTATTATCAGTTCCTTGTCCATAAGATACACCTTCTCCATTTCTTGACCGTCCTAAACCGTGATGTATTTGAAAACCATTAGCTAACATTCCACTATTTGTTCTTCTATCTGTATAGAGTAACTCTCTTAAACCTTTAGTAGTTGAAATATGAACTATAACAGTAAAGTGTTCAGAGTTTCTCATTTTCCACTGTAAAATCTTTTCTGTTCTATTATTCCAAGCACCATCTCCACTACTAGCACCAATAGTAAAAGCATTATTTCTTCCATCTCCATTTAACATAATAGCATTATCATTATAGGCATAAAATAGTGGGTCTTCACCTCTTACTTGATTTATCTGAACCTCTTCATTATCATGAATAACAGATATAGTTGCACCATCTGGTGTATTATCTGTAATTTGCCAATTTGATATGCCATTTTCTCCATTTTCATAAACTACTCGTCTTGGAGTATATAGAGTTATATTATCTATTGAACCACCACTCTCAATAAGTCTAAACCTTATTCCTGTAACAGATATTATTTCATTATCAGGTTCTGTATCTTTTAATGCTCTATCTAAATCTACAACTACCCTTTGCCAACTATTATTATTAGTAAGTAGTCCTAAACCTTTTAAAATTCCACCATTATGAAAACCTACATCTACATTTAAATCATTAAAAAATATCCACCTAAAACCTTGTGCTGTATTTAAACCTACATAGATTGTATAATTTCCACTAATTTTCATATCCCACGATAAAAATCTATCATTTTGATTATTCCAACTTCTTCCATCTAAACCTATATCATAAACCCCCTGAGATAGACTACCTACTCTACTATTAATATCCTCATCATATACATTAGACATATTTGTACCATCTACAGATAAAATGGCACTCATACTTTTATCTTCACCATCAAAATATATACTCTTTGCATAAGTTGTAACTGTTAATATACTAAATAGTAATAAGCCATATATCAGTCTCATAATATATTCCTTTTTGTCTAACACTATACAATATTTTAGGTTAAAATAAGTTAAATTATATTTATTTATATTAAAATTAGACTAAACCAATACTTAAACTGTAGAAATTGGTAGAGTAGAAATGTTAAAAAAATTGCCTGTTTGTAATGTTTAGGAAGATAGCTAATAGCTATTATTATAAGAGGAATAGATATAGCTACATATCTTTGACCATAAACACCAAAAATAGATGCAAAAAAGAAAAAGCTCATCATTGTAATAGAAAATGATATAATAACTCTCTCTTTAACCTCATCAATAGGAGCTTTTAAAACTAAAACTAATGCTAATATAAACCAAACTAAAGAGTAAGATATAGAGGTAGCTTCAATTATTGAGTTATAGTGAGCTTTGGGACTACCAACAGCTACCAATATAATATCAACTCCCCATTTCATAAAAAATGCCATTAAAAAGGCTAAAATCATGGAGTTTCTATAGAGGTTTTCTAAAGGAAACTCTTTTTCCATATATCTTAAAATAAGAAAAACCCCAATAAATATAAATGATGCAGAGTGAATAAAAATTGCTATTAAAATAGGAATAAAAAATATCTTCTTATCTCTTAACTCATAACCCATTAAAAGAAGTGGAAAAGCTATAGACATTCTAAGTTGCCCCATAACTAAATCTATAAACATAGGAGTTATAAGTAAAATTGAGACTAATACAATATTAACTCGTCTAAAGGTAAAAAAAGAGTAGAGAGAGAGTGATATAAATGATACTAAATATAATCCTGCTCTATAGTCATTAAAATAGTGACCAATAGCTATAGATATATATTTCCAAAGATATTCACTAAATAAAATTCCAATACCTGAAAACTCTCTCTCTGGAAGACCTTGCCTTAAGTACTCTATTCTCTCCATATAGTTTTTAATATCAGAGAAATCTTTTCCAACTATATCTATCCAAGGTATAATATAGACAAAGAAGTAGGCATAACTAAAAATAAGCATAAATAGTAAAATAGCATCTATCTGTTTAAATAGACAATATCTCTTATCTAAAATTTCTGTTTTCATAATTAAACTTTTTTCTCTTTTATTTTTTAATAATATATCATATTTTATATTAAAAAATAATATTTTATGTTAAAATTACGATAAAAAAGGACTCTTTATGAAAAATGTACCATTTATACTATTTACTCTATTAGTTTTAACCATTTGGGTTTTATTATCTATTGACTATTTTCATATATATGAGAACGAGGATAAGTTTGAAAACAGTCAAAACTTAATATTAGAAAATATAAAGAGTAGGGAAGGTAAAAAAGAGATAGAGAAAAAATATCTAATATTACACCAAGGGGGAATGGGTTGGAGACCACTATTAGCAGAAAACATGATTAAAAACCATAACTATATAGAAAAACTTCCATTTGATGGATTTACAGTAGTTGGAAATAGCTATACAGATAGAGTTATGCAAAAAGATACAACAGTTACATATAAAGAGGTGTGGCAAGAGGTTAAAGGGTTAAAAGATTTATATAAGATAAAAACTCAAAACTTTATGATTATAAATATACACTTTCCAGCAGACTTTTGGAATAATAAGGCTTGGGAAAGAGTGGCTAAAAACTTTGCAGTTGTAGCAAGAGTTGCTAAAGAGATAGGATTTAAAGGTATAGTTTTTGATGATGAACCATATACTAAAGATGCCTATAAGATGACAAATTTTCAATTTCCAACAAAAGATGAGGTTAAAAAATATCCAAATAGATATAAAGAGTGGGAGAAAAAAGGTGCTGAACCTAAATGGGTAGATTACACTACAAATAGAGAAGCTTATAGAAATAAAAAATATAACTTTAAAGAGCATACAGATAAAATTACTCAAAGATTTAAAAAGATTATGAAAGAGATGGTAAAAGAGTATCCTAAAATTACAACCTTAGTATATTTTGGAGCATCTTTTGCACACCCAAAAACAGACCAAAAAGATATTTTAACAAGCTCTACAGCAGGAGTTAGAACACATGAGTATAAAGGTGCTATGTTTGTAGGTTTTAAAGAGGGATTAGGAGAAGATGCTACACTTTATGATATGGCAGAGAGATACGCCTATAGAAAAAATATACATTTTCAAAACTCATATCTTTGGAGAAAATATGCAATAGCTGATAATAAAAATAATAATAGAGTAGATAGTAGTTATCAATGGTTTATTCCTAAAAGAGATAGAGAAGATTGGAGTAAAAGGGTTCAAATTGGATTTATGACATTTAATCAAGGGTTAAAAAACCCTTATAATAGTGAATATGATACAAGAGATAAATCAACACCAAAAGATATAAGCTCATCTATTCAAAAAGCCCTTAAATATTCAGATAGATATGTTGTTTACTTTTGCCTAAAACAGAATTGGCTAATGCCAAATATTCCAAAATTTCATATTAATAAAGAGTGGAAAGAGGCTATTAATAAAGCATATAAGTCAAAATTAAATTAAATATAAAGAGCTTATATCCTCTTTTTAGCTTTTCCTAAAGTATAAATAGCATAACTCCAAAGAGTAGCTATTGGTATTAGTGTTGCTAGTTCTGGAGATATAACTCCATTTAATCCCATTCTATAAGATGCAAATAGCAGTCCCCAAATAAATAGTGTTCCACCTAAAGCTTTTGTTGTAATGGACACTATATTAATATATCTTGCATGAAATGGAAATCTAAAAAGAAGTATCATTAATAGTGCTATAGAAAATAGTGGCATAATTGTTTTATTATAAATATCGGCACGAACTTTATATGTTCCTATACCTTGCGTTGAGAGTAATTTCTTTGCTATTAGACTCTCATATAGAGTTAACTTTTTATTTTCATATATTGAATTTAATATTTTTGGATTATAATTTTTTAGACTATTTATACTTTTTAAATGCTCTATTTTTAACCATTTGCTAACACCATTGGATAAAATCTTTCTAGTAATTACATTTACGGCTTTCCACTCTAAATTACTATATTTTGCCTCTTTTGCCTCTTGAACCTCTACCACATTATTATCTTTTAAAATAAAAATAGTTAATCCCTCTAACCTTTTTTCTTCTGGAATTAATTTTTTTATATATACAAAACTACTATTATATTTAAAAAATAAATCTTCTGTATATTGACTATTATACTCATGTTTTTTTATACTGTTTGCTATATCTGAAGCTGTAGCAAATAGTGTAAAATTGAGTCCTACAAATAGTAAATAGGTAGAAAAAGAGACAAATAAAAATGGTTTAAAAAGTTCAACTCTTGAAACCCCCAAAGCGTATAATGCACTTAAGGTATTTTGTTTTATAAAAGAAATTTTTGTCCATATACCACCAAATATAATAGCTAAAGGGTACAAAAGATTTAAAGACTCTTGCCATCTATTAAATATATATAGGACTTTTATATTAAATGAGGGAAGATGTATGCCACCTATTAAAAAATCTAATCCTGTAAATAGCATAGATAGAGCAAAAAGGATAATAAGCATGTTTTTTGCATAGTGAACTAAAACATACCAAAACACTCTCTATCCTTTAAAAGATTTTAGAGAATATCTTGATTTTACCTCTTCAACGCTTTTTTCTTGTAGCTCTTTTACAGTACTGGCTGTATATTCTATCCACTTATCTATAATTTTTTCTTCTTCAATAGAGAAATCATTTAAAACAAAATCTACAACTTGACTTCTATATTCTGGTTTACCAACACCCATTCTAACTCTAATATAATCTTTTCCTATAGCTTGGTCAATAGATTTTAAACCGTTATGCCCACCATGTCCACCACCTCTTTTAATTCTAAGTGCAGAAAATGGCAAATCTATATCATCATGAATTACAATAATATTTTCTATATCTATTTTAAAGAAGTTTTTAACAGCAATAACACTTTTACCCGATAAATTCATATAGGTTGTAGGCTTTAATAGAAGAGTTTGATTTGATTTATAGAGTTTTCCATAAAAGGAGTTTTTTGAAATATCTCTTGCTCCAAAGTCATTGATTAATCTATCAATAACTCTGAAACCAATATTGTGTCTTGTATTTTCGTATCTAGTAGTAGGATTACCTAGACCGACTATTAAAAACATTATTTTGCTTTAATTACACCACAAATAGCCACATCAGCTCTATCCATTAAACGACAATTAGTTGGTGTTTCAATATCTCTTACTAAAATAGAGTCATCTCTATCAAGAGGTGTAACATCTAAAACAAACTCATTTGGCATATCTTCAATAGCTCCTCTAACTTTAAGTCTCTTTTTAGACTGAACTAATACACCTTTATTTTTAAGACCTTTTGGAATACCTGTAGTTCTTACTGGAACAAGGAAATTTGTAACCTGTTTTGGAACTGCAACTCTTAAATCAACATGAACAACATCACCGTTTACTGGGTGTAGTTGATACTCTTGAATAACAGTTTTAAGCTCTTTATCTCCAACTTTTACACTTAGAGTTAAACCCTCTTTTCTTCTTACAGATTTAACAAAATCTCCTCTTTTAAACGCAGCTTGAATATTTTCTACACCATTTGCATAGATGTTAGCTGTTAGATAACCATCTCTTCTTAGTCTTCTAGCTGAAGCTGAGCCGATACTCTCTCTAATTATACCTTCTAACATTTTGGTCCTTATATTTATAAATTGGTCGCAATTATATCTAAATCTATTTAAGCTTTAGATATTTTTTATAATTATCCTTTGAAAAGTTTTAAATGGATATATTTAGAAACAATCTAATTAATAGATAATAAATTCTTTTTAAATAAAAAAAAATATTTAATAACACTTGATTAATATCAAAGATATATAGTTTTAAAACTAGTATAATTTTTAAATTTAAAAAAATATTATATTAGAGAGGGGTGAGTTATATGAAATCTATTCTATTATCCATTATCCAAAAGAAATTCCCTTTAACTTCAAGACCTTTTGCTGTTATTGCAGATGAGATAGGTAGTGATGAAGAGACTGTTATTAAACTTTTATTAGAAGAAAAAGAGAATAATATTATTAGACAAATCTCTCCTATATTTGATACTAAAAGATTAGGATATAGCTCATCTTTGGTCTCTTTTAAAGTTAGATATGAAGATATAGACAATGCTGTAAAAGTAATAAACTCCCACCCAGGGGTTTCTCATAATTATGAAAGAGAACACCCATTTAATATATGGTTTACTTTAGCTGTTGCACCTAATTCTAAATTGGGTTTAAAAGAGACTGTTGAGATTTTAGCAAAAGAGGCAAAAGCTATTGATTTTATTGTTCTTCCTACACTTAAACTTTTTAAAATAGCTGTAAAATTAAATACAACTGGAAAAGATGCAAAAAAAGAGAGTGTGATAAAACCTAAATCAAAACATATAGAGTTAACTCCTCTTCACTATAAAGTTATTAAATTAGCACAAAATGATATACCAATTGTAAAAGAACCATTTAAAGATATTGTAAAACAGTTAGATATAAGTTATAATAAGTTTTTTGATATTTTAAATGAATTAAAAGATGCAGGTGTTATGCGTAGATTTGCAGGAATATTAAATCATAGAAAAGCAGGATTTAATGCTAATGCAATGGTTGTATGGGATATAGATGAAAGTAAAGGTATGGAAATAGGAAAAAAAGCAGCCGAATTTTCGGCAGTAAGCCACTGTTATTTAAGACCTAAATATCAAAATTGGCCATATAATCTATTTACTATGATACATGGGAAAACTTCTGAAGAGACAAATGCAATTATAAAAGAGATAGCTTCAGAGATAGAACATTTTTCAAGAAGACCTTTATACTCTGTAAGAGAGTTTAAAAAAGTTCGTATTAAGTACTTCTCTCCTGAATTTGAAAAGTGGGAAAGTGCAAGAGGAGCATTAGTTTAGATTAAAATACTTATTTTAATATAACTTTTAAAAACTTCCAAAAAGCTCCAAATTTTGAACTTGGAGCTTTTGTTCCAAGCCAATAACCTATAACAGCTCGTTGAAAAGATGGATTTTGATATAGTTTAACTAACTTTTCACTAAAATAATCATTTCTTAAAAAGAGTTTCTGAACTGTTTTTAGAAATTTAAACTTTTTAAGATAGAGCCTCTCCCACTCCTTTTGATATAGAGATGGGTCATCTTCTGCTATTGCTTTAACAGCTAAAGATGAAGATTTCATAGCATAGTATATTCCTTCATAGGTAAATGGTAGAACCATTGATGCACTATCTCCTACAAAAAATACATTTTTTTCAAAAAATATCCCTTTTTCCCAATATGGAATATAGTAACCTTTTACTTTATCGGTAAGTTTTAATCCACTCTTATTTAGAAAATTTTTAAAATATACTCCTATCTTTTTTTTATTATTAGACGCTAAACCTATATTTATACCATTATGGTGAGGAAATATCCAAGAGTAGTGTTTAGGTGAAATATTATCTCCAAACCAAAATTGACAACTATCTATTTTAATATCTTTTATATCACTATAATATGTAAGAATTCTACTAGGTGTTTGATTTAAAAGCTTTTTCCTAATAGTAGATTTTACGCCATCTGAAGCTATAATATACTTTGCAGTAATTTCAAACTTTTTCTCTTTAGATTTTGCTAAAACAATAGGTGTTTTTTCCATTTTAATATTATAAGCTTTAGCTTCAATAACTTCTGTTCCACCCTCTTTAGCTAAATCTCTTAATTTTGCATCAAACTCACAACGATTTACAATAGTAAGTGGATATTTAGATATATCAACTAAAGCCTTATTTAATTTAGGAGATACTATTTTAATGGATTTAACCTCTTTTTTTATAAGAGATTTTGGAATATTAAACTCACTATAGGCACTAAGCATTAACCCACCACCACAAGGTTTAGAAAAAGATAAATCTTTCTCTAGTAGAATATTATTAATTCCTAATCTATTTAACTCTCTACAAGCAGTAGCTCCAGCTGGACCTCCACCTACAACCAAAACCGTACAGTTTAATTTCTCCATTAAAATCCTTCTACTTTTTAGTAACTTTTAATTTATCTTTTGGAACACTCTCTTTATATTTACAACTCTTCTCTATACACTCATAAAATTGACCTGCTTTTAATACTTTATGCACAACCATACCACCACAATCAGGACATTTCCACTCTTGTGGCTCTCCATTTGATATAAATCTACACTTTGGATAGTTAGAACAGCCATAAAATGTTCCTCTTTTACCCTCTTTTTCTAAAATCTTAGAACCACACTTGGGACACGGTATCTTTAACTCTTTTGGTGGGTTTAAAGGTTTTGCATTTTTACACTTAGGGTAGGCAGAACAGGCATAAAATTTACCTCTCTTACTATCTTTAATTACCATATACTCTCCACACTTATCACACTTAATATCTGTCTTTTCAGGTTCTGGTGGAGGATTACCGTCTAAATCGGTTGTATATTTACATTTGGGGAAGTTACTACATGCAATAAACTCGCCATATTTCCCTTTTCTTCTTAAGAGTTCGCTTCCACACTTAGGACACATTTCGCCTGTTGGTATTGCCATCTTTTTACTTTTAATATTGGCTTTTCCATTGGTGATTTTTTCCATAAATGGTTTATAAAAATCAGATAGAACCTTTTGCCAATCTAATTTTCCCTCATCTATCTCATCTAAATCAGCCTCCATATTTGAGGTAAATGAGCTATCTACTATTTCAGAAAAATGCTCCTCTAACATCTCAATAACTGTAAATGCTACCTCTGTTGGGTGTATTCTTTTTTGTTTTATCTCTATATATTTTCTAGTCTGTAAAATAGTAATTGTAGGTGCATAAGTACTAGGTCGTCCAATTCCTAAAGACTCCAATTTTTTAATTAAACTAGCCTCATTATATCTAGCAGGTGGTTCTGTAAAGTGCTGTTTCTCTTTTATATCACTTAAAATTACACTTTGACCCTTTTTTAACTCTGGCAGTAGTTTATCTTTTTCACTATATCCTACAACCTTATAGAAACCATCAAAAAGTAGTTTTCTTCCACCTGCTTTAAATATACTTTTTTGTCCTTTAAATAGCAGAGTTTGAGACTCTAATCTAGCTTCAGTCATTTGAGATGCTAAAAAACGGTTATAGATTAATCTATATAATTTAAACTCATCTAAACTTAGATAATTTTTAGCAATTTCTGGAGAAAACTCAACCATAGTAGGACGAATAGCCTCATGTGCCTCTTGTGCGCCTTTAGATTTACTAATATAACTCTTAGCTTTTTGAGGTAAATACTCCTTACCAAAACTACTCTCTATTAATTCCCTTACACTCTCTACTGCCTCTTTTGCCAAATTTAAACTATCTGTTCTCATATAGGTGATTACACCCATATTTCCTTTATCGGTCTTTACACCCTCATATAGTTTTTGAGCTACCATCATAGTTTTTTTAGGTGAAAATCCAAGAAAAGTTGATGCTGATTGTTGAAGAGTTGATGTCATAAATGGTGGTGGAGTTTTTGTTTTTCTCTCTCTTTTTTCCAAAGAGTCAACTATAAAGGACTCATTTTTAGCAGAGTTAACTATCTCCATTGCCATTTTTTCATTTTTAATAGTTAATTTATCTATTTTTAAACCATTAAATTCATAAATAGATGAGTCTATATTTTTTTCAAAAATTCCATCAATAGTCCAATACTCTTGTGGCTTAAACGCTTTAATCTCTCTTTCTCTATCTACAATAATCTTTAAAGCAGAACTTTGAACTCTTCCCGCACTTAAACCCTTTTGGATTTTACTAGCTAAAAGAGGAGATAGTTTATATCCTACTATTCTATCTAGTAGCCGTCTTGCTTGTTGAGCGTTAACTGAATTCATATCTATTTTTCTTGGATTTTTAAGTGCATTATTTATAGCACTCTTTGTAATCTCATGAAATACAATTCTAGGTAACTTAGTTGGCTCTTTTTTCATAGCCATAGCAATATGATACCCAATAGCTTCACCTTCACGGTCTTCATCTGTTGCTATATATATAGTCTTAGCACTTTTAGCTAGTTTTTTTAACTCTCTAACTGTAGAATTTACATCTCTAGGGATTGAATATTTAGGTGTAAATGTACCATCTTCCTCAACAGTAATACCGAATGAGCTTTTTGGTAAATCACGAATATGACCTTTTGAGGCAACAACTTTATAATCTTTTCCAAGAAAATTACTTATGGTTCTAGCTTTTGCTGGGGATTCAACAATAATTAGATTTTTCATTTTTTAATACACCCTATTAGATAGTAAATTTTTTGGCATTGTATCAAAACTTATATTAACTCATAGAGAGTTATAAAGCTTTAATTAACTTTATATATTTATTATTATTTCACTTTTAATTAGATTGTTAACCTTTTTTTTGTTATACTTCATTAAAAATTGGGGTTTCGAATGAATATTTTATATTTAGCTTTAATATTAATTGTGGTTATAGCCATTAGCATAATAGCAAGTGTTAGAATTTATAGATATTATAACACGACAAAAACAACTCTTACTAATGAAAAAGAGTGTCTAAAAGCAAAAAGACAGCAACTTATAGATAATTGGACTAAATATTTTTGGTCTAATCCAAAAAGATTTATTTGGATTACTATATTTTTTCTATTTCTAATACTTCTAGGTATGGCAATTGGTGGATTTGGAGGAATACTATTTAGTGTTTTTATTACTCTGTGTTATATTCCATTTCTTGTATTTGCACGAAAAAATTACTTACTTTTTCCAAAATATGCTAAAGAGAAGTTAGATAGTTTTGAAAAAGCTATTACAGATGCAATAAAAAAAGAGATAACACTAGAGGGTGATAATATTCAAAAATTTTCAGATACGGATAGAGAGTTTGATACAGAACCAAAACTATTTAAATTCCCAGTAGATATAAAAAAGTTTGATTACCCAATATTTGAACCTAATCCAGTTAAAAAGACAGTTATTGCAGAGAGAAAATTAGAATTTTTAGTATTATCAAGAGAGTATTTTAGTATATGTAAAGGAGCAACTCCTTTTAATCTACTAAACCCAAAAAGAGGTCCTATTCCTAAAAAGTGTCCTGAACTAAAAGGTGGTGGAGAGTGTAATGAATACTACTATTCTCAAATGCAAAATGTAGAGTATGATGGAAAAGCTATACATATAATTTATAATACAGGAACACCTGATGTATCTTTCGCTTGTAAAAAAGGAACTCAAAAAGATGCTATGAAAGCACTAAAAGAAAAATTAAGACTTACAGAGAGACAAAGACTTAAAAAAATACAAGAGCATAAATATTATGAAGATATAAAAGATAAAAGAGGAGATGAAAAAGAAGAGACAAAAGAGAATTAGTTTGTTATAATTCCACCAATTATACAAAAGTGAGTTTATAAATGGACTATGAAGTAATAGTAATAGGTGGAGGACATGCAGGAATAGAAGCATGTTTAGCACCTGCTAGAATGGGTGTAAAAACCCTTTTAATAACAATATTAGTAGAACAAGTAGGAGCATCTAGTTGTAATCCTGCTATTGGAGGACTTGCTAAAGGTCATTTAGTTAAAGAGCTTGATGCAATTGGTGGTGAGATGGGTTTAGCTACTGATGCTACAGGTCTGCAGTTTAGAATTCTAAATCAATCAAAAGGTCCTGCCGTTAGAGGAAGTAGAGCTCAAATTGATATGGATAGATATAGAATATATATGAGAGATGTTCTATTAAATACCCCAAACCTAGATATAAAGCAAGAGATTGCTACCTCTTTAATTATAGAAGATAAAGAGGTAAAAGGTGTAGAAACACAATTAGGAAATATATATAAAGCTCCTAAAGTAATAATAGCATCTGGTACTTTTTTAAATGGATTAATTCATATTGGAGAAAAACAGCAGAGTGCTGGACGACAAGGTGAATTTGCTTCCATTGAGTTAGCCGAATATTTAAAAAGTTTAGGTTTAGAGATAGGAAGACTGAAAACAGGAACTTGTGCAAGAGTAGAGGGGGGAAGTATAGATTTTTCTGTAATGGAAGCACAAGGTGGAGATATTAATCCTATTCCATTCTCATTTAGAACCAATAGAGATAGATTTAATCCTACACAACTGCCATGTCATGTAACCTATACCAATGAAGAGACACATAATATTATAGAGAGTAACTTTTATAGAGCACCACTATTTTCAGGACAGATTGAGGGAATGGGTCCTAGATACTGCCCTAGTATAGAGGATAAAATTAGTAGATTTAGAGATAGACCAAGACACCAAATCTTTGTAGAGCCTCAAACCTTAGAGGCAAATGAGTTCTATATAAATGGAATGAGTACATCACTTCCAACTGATGTGCAACTTGATATGCTCCGTTCTGTAAAGGGAATGGAGAGTGCTAGAATAGTTAGATATGGATATGCTATTGAGTATGATTTTATACAACCTACTGAATTAAAACATACATTAGAGACTAAAAAAATAAAAGGTCTATATTGTGCAGGACAGATTAATGGAACTACAGGTTATGAAGAGGCGGCAGCCCAAGGATTAATAGCTGGAATTAATGCTACGCTATCTATTAAAGGAAAAGAACCTTTTATTTTAGGAAGAGATGAGGCATATATTGGTGTTTTAATAGATGATTTGGTTACAAAAGGAACAAAAGAACCATATAGAATGTTTACAAGCCGTTCGGAGTATAGACTACTTTTAAGAGAAGATAATGCTGATACAAGACTATATAAATATGGTGAAGAGTTTGGACTGTTAGATAGTAACTATCTTAAAAAAGTAAAAACAAAAGAGTCTAATATAAAAGAGGCTTTAAAATATTTAAGAGAAAATTTTGTAACACCAAACAGAGAGTTTATTGAACTACTTGTAGAGATAGGTGAAGAGAAAATTAATGATAAAGTCTATCTTTTAGATTTACTAGCTCGTTCAAGTATGACAAAAGAGAAACTTTTAAGAGTTGTTCCTTCATTTAAAAAATATAGTGATGAGGTAATAGAGCAGATACTTATTGAAGCTAAGTATAATAGATATATCCAAAAACAGCAACTTCAAGTTAATAAAATGAAAGATATGCTTAATGTTAAAATTCCAAAAGATTTTGATTTCTCTAAAGTATCAGGATTAAGTAATGAGATAGTTGAAAAACTTACTAAAATTAATCCACCAACACTTTTTAATGCGTCTGAAATATCAGGAGTCACCCCTGCCTCTTTAGAGATTTTACATATATATATTAAAATGGCACAAAAGGCTAAATAGAAAAGTTCTATTTAGCTCCAACTTTCATAAGCACCACTTTAATAGTTTTTATTAAAATAATAAAATCGTCCCAAAACAGCCAATTTTTAATATACCAAACTTCAAGCTCATTTCTCTCTTCAAATGAGAGATTATTTCTACCACTCACCTGCCAAAGACCTGTAATACCTGGTTTCACCCTTAATATTAACTCTTTACTCTCTCCTAATTTATCTGCTTCATTTAACATATATGGTCTAGGACCTACTAAACTCATATCACCTTTTAAAACATTTATAAGTTGTGGCAACTCATCAAGAGAGCTAGAGCGAAGTATCTTACCAACTTTTGTAACTCTTGGGTCATTTTTATATTTATGATATTTGTTATAATAGTCTATCTCTTGTGGATTTTTTTTAAGATACTCAATAAGTAAATTATCTGAATTCTCATACATAGTTCTATATTTATAACATAAAAAGTTTTTATTATCTTTTCCAAGTCTTGGCTGTTTAAAGAAAATAGCCCCTTTACTATCTAATTTTATAAAAAAAGAGATAATTATGTGGATAATGGCAAAAAAAGGCATAATTAAAATAGCTGATAATTTATCAAATATACTCTTTAACCAAATATTCTGTTTAATAAGAAGTCTATTTTCGATATATATTGAGTTGTGTTGAATATTTGAGTACTCCATAATAGTTGAGTATGCAAAGTTTATATTTGTCATATATGGTACTATATAGAGTCCATCACTGCTATCAATATATTTACGAATTAATATATCTAGTTTATCAGTTGATATACCTTTTGAGATAATAATTACAAAGTCATAATCTCTACTAGCATAAGTTTGACCTAAATAGAAGTTATTATAGAACTCTTTTTTAAATCTCTCTTTTTGAATATTATCTCCAATAAGTAATACTCTCTTTTTAAAAAAATCAAATGAGTATAGAAACTTTTTAGTATATCTTTTAATAATAGGAACTATAATTGTAGCAGATATAAAATATATGGTTATAAATAGTCGTGAATACTCTTGATTACTTTTCATAAGAGCTAATATAGTTAAAACTAAAAGATATGATAAAAAGATTGATTTTACTATTTTTTTAGACTCTTGCCAAAAATCATATCTAAAAGAGTATATCTTTTCATTTATAAAAAGAAAAATAATTATACATATAACAAACATAAAATCAATAAGTTCTATCTGATTAAATATTGGTATATCACTACTATGAAGTCTATTTCTCATAAAGATAGAGAGGTAAAATATACCTATGAGAGTTATAATATCTATAATTAAGAGAATAATAAAATTAAATAAATTTTTACTATTCATAATATTCTCCTACTTTTATTGATATTATAATATAATCAGTTTAATTATTAGAGGAGATAGGGGAGATAAAACTATTTTAAGTTTTATCCCTTTAGACTTTAGATGAGAAAATTATAACAATCTTTTGTTACCTTAATGTTACTTATAGTGATTATTTGATACTAGGGTTAAGAAGTTGAATTATTTAGTTTTATCTAAAAAGACATCAATGGATATTGCCTCAAAGTTTCCATCAATCTCTTTTTTTACCTCAATTCCTCTAACTCCAATATACTTTTTAACAACCTCTACTATTTCAGATTTTAAATCCTCCATAAAAGGGTAAATATCTCTGCCACCTCTATCTGACATAATAGCAATACTTAGTCTATCTTTAGCAACAGAGGCACTTCTTTTTTTTCTCCAAAAATCAAACATTATTTAAATATTCCCGTAATTTTTTTAAATAGACTAGAGTCACTAACTTCAACATCTTTCATATCAACCTTTTTACCACAAAGCCTAGCAGATATTCTCTTATACGCTTGACCTGCAATGGAGTGTTTATCTAAAATAACGGGCTTTCCTTGATTTGAAGCATCTATAACTCCACTATCTTCAGGAACTTTACCAACTAATTTAATATTTAAAATATCTAAAATATCTTCACTCTTTAGCATCTCACCACTTTGAACCATATTAGCCACAATTCTATTGATAATTAAGTATTTTGCAACCTCTCCACCATCTTTAACCTTTTGTGATTTAGAGTCTAATATCCCAATAGCTCTATCAGCATCTCTTATAGATGAGACTTCAGGATTTACCACAATAATAGCTGCATCTGCAAACTCTATAGTGTGTTCAAATCCACTCTCAATTCCAGCAGGAGAGTCTAATATTACATAATCAAAACTATCTTTAAGCTCTTTTACTAGCTTATATACTTTTTTAGAGTTTAAAACTCTTTTATCTTTTATTTGAGAAGCTGCTAAAAAACGCAGATTATCATTTACTTTACTTTTAATAAGTGCCTGTTTTAGAGTAGCTTCTCCGTCCATAACCTGAACAATATCATAAACCACACGATTTTCTAATCCTAAAATCATATCTAAGTTTCTTTGACCAATATCAAAATCAACAACAGCACAAGCTTTATTATTCATAGCTACACCTAATCCAAGGTTAGCAACAGCTGTTGTTTTCCCAACTCCACCTTTTCCACTAATTACTGCTATTACGATACCCAATTTATCTCCTTTTTAAATACAGGTGTAATTACTATCTCTTGATTTTTTAACTCCACCCTGCTTAATCTATCTTCTAAAAAACTATTGTCTATCTCTTCCCCGTGAAATATAACATTAGCTTTAGAAGATGTTGTTAATATCATAAAGTTCCCATCACATCTTACAGACCCCTCAACAAGTTGAGTAATAATAAGGTTACCTGTTGTATAGATAGTTGCCCCACTATTTACACGGTTTAATAGAAGTAAATCCCCATCTATATTTAGCTCTCTACCACTACGGATTATATCATCTAAAACAGTAAGATTATTTTGAAGTCTTTTTGATAATTTTTCTAATTTAGTTTCTGCAATTATCTTATCAATGTCACTCTCTCTCCTTTGAGCCTCAAACTCCTCTTCTAAGGCCCTCCTACTCCTACCTTTTGGAAGTTTTATATTGTTAATAAAAATGAGTGATTTTGAATTTAGATAATCTTTTATATTTTGGCTTAAATAACCATTTATAACAATAAGATGGTCTTTAAAAAGAGTATAATTTGTATCAAAAAAGGACATAAACCTCTCTTCATCGTCAATACTACACTCATAAACCTTCACCGAATACTGTTTACTTTGCAAAATAGACTCCCTACTATGTTATAATTTATGATATATTACCATTTTATCTTTTTTCTATTAATAATGTGATTAAACCTCTTATAATTAGCACTATTTTTATAAGATTTCATCTCTTCTTAGATATAATTTAAGCATGAAAAAAATTATAATTTTACTAACTACACTTTTTCTGTTTACAAGCTGTAGCATAACACCTCTAATTGCAAAAGGGACTAAAAATAGAAAAATAACTATTTTAGAGCAGAAAAGTCTTATGTTTTCAGATAAAAGAGATATTCCTTTTGAAGGTGTATCTGATTTAACTTATAATAGCAAAACCAACAGATTATATATGGTAGGAGATAGAGGATATTTATACTCTTTTTATGCTAAATTTAGTAATAAAATAGATAAATTAAAATATCTAAATGCTTTTCATATTAAGACACCAAAAAACAGAGTTATTCACCCAGATATTGAAGGATTAACACATAATCCAAAAGGTCAACTTATAGCTTCATTTGAAAGACGACCTAGAGTAAAACAGATAACTAAATATGGTAAACTAAAAATAAACTATAATATACCAAAAAAATTAAGAAAAATATCAATTTATAAAAGTAGAAATAGTATGTTTGAAAGTGTTGCATATCACCCTAAATATGGCTTACTTGTAGCATCAGAGTATCCTATTAATAGACAAAAAAACACCCATCAAAGTATCTACTCATTAAATGGAAAAGAGTGGAAATTCAAAGCACAAAATTATCCAAATTCTGCTGTAACAGCATTGGAAATTATGAGTGATGGAAATATATTAGTTTTAGAAAGAGCTTATAATGGATTATATAATCCATTCTATATAACTCTAAAAAAAGTATATTTAAATAGATGTGATAATAATCATAACTGTAAATCAGAAGTTTTAGCCACTTTTAGTAGTAGTGATGGTTGGGGATATAATAATTTTGAAGGGTTAGCTAAAGTTGGAAAAGATAGATTTGTAATGGTATCAGATAATAATGGTCACTCATTTATATCTACAGTACTTCTATATTTTAAGGTTAATTTATGAGAACTCTTAAAATTATTTTACTTCTACCTCTATTTATCTTTTTAAGTCATTTTGGATTTAAAGCATACTTTTATGCAAAAGCTTATGAGAAGAGTACAGCCGAAATTGCTAAGAGTTGTGATGCTACTAGATTACTACAAGGAAAGATAGATAGTTTAACATCTGCTATATCTTTTGGTCTTATGAACTACCACCACCTAAAGAGGTGGTGGCTTCCTAACTAACAATCTCCAATGAGACTGAATGAGAGGCTTTGTGTTTTAAGTCCACAAGGGTAGTTCCTACCCCAAACGACTCTAATGCCCGTTTTAGTATTGTTTTACTAGCTTGAATATCTGGGTTTGTTTCATATCCACATTTAGTACACTTGAAATAGTCTTGTTTTGGGCGATTAGCTTTATCTCTATTTCCGCATATGCTACACTCTAAACTTGTGTATTTTGGGTCAACTTTAACAAATAGTTTGCCATTAAGCTTTGATTTGTATTCTAACATTGATTGAAATTGATAGAATGAGGCATTAAGAATAGTTTTGTTTAAACCAGCTTTGGCTTTTACATTTTTTCCACGATTTATTTCATTACCTTTAGCTGATTTAGACATATTTTTAATTTTTAACTCCTCAACTGCTATCAACTCAAACTTATCTGTTAAAGTTTTAGAGATTTTATGATAGAGATCTGTTTTTTGATTAGTAAGTTTTTTATACTTCTTGTTTAATTTTCTTTGAGTTTTTTTGAAATTTTTACTAATTTTATCTTTTTTACCACTATCTATCCATTTTTTAACTCTCCTTGATTGTTTTCTTTGTAGTATCTTTATGATACGACTGTTTTGTATCACTTTTCTGTTACTTGCATTATTATTTATTAAATGATTATTGTTAATAGGTTGAGACAGTGCAATATTGTATCCATTTAAGTCTATACCCATAGACTTAGAAATATCAAGATTATTGATTGATACTTCTAAATCTATCTCTTTTTCAAACTCTATATTAAATGAAACATAATAATCTATGGCATCTTTACTAAAAGTGATTGATTTAATTTTTGTATTATCTGGTAAGTCTCTATGCCATCTTACTTTAAAATCTTGCTTCATAACTCTTAAAATCTTAAGGCGTTTGTTATCTGTATCTATTATTGAATAACCTTGATTATTCCAGTTAAAAGATTGCTCTATATCTTTGCTTGATTTAAATTTTGGTATTCCTAACTTTAATGCTTTTACTTTTTCCTTGTTTGTTTGTGCATTCTTTATGGCTTTTTCTCTTTTGCTTATTGTATCTTTGCTAAAAGCTTTTTTAACTGCTTTTAAAAAGTTTATCCTTACTTGTTGTGTTACAACTGTTTTAAAAGGGATTTTTCTAAATCTTAAAGCTCTTTTTACCACTGCATCATAACTTGTAGCTTTGCGGTGAACTCTATGTTCTTTTGGAAAATTTTTATTTTTTTCTTGCTCTTTTTGCCAAAGGTTTAAACAAATGTTATATGCTTGATTATAGACAAACATTTGATGATTAAGCAATTTTATCTGTTCTCTTGTTGGATATATTCTATATCTAAATCCAAGATTAAATGTTTTAATCATCTCTTTTTTCCTTGACTCTCTACATACTGTTTTAAAACTTCAAGTGTTACTCCACCAGTTGTAGCTAAAAAAAAACTTCTACTCCAAAAATACTCTTTCCAAAGCTTCTCTTTAACTCTTGGGAACTCTTTTTTTATAAGTCTGCTACTTGCACTTTTATAGGCATTTATGAACTTTGATATTTCACTTTTAGGCTCTGCTTTAAAAAGTATATGCAAATGATCTTTATCATGATTAAACTCTATAATCTTTAATTTGTATTGATTTTTACTTGCAATATACTCAAAAATCTCTCTTAATCTTTTACATATTTCATCATCTATTACTTGTCGTCTATATTTTGTGACCAAGATTAGATGATATTGTAGTGAAAAAACTGAATGGTTATTAGTATCATATAATGACTTCATAATAGCATTATACTATAATTACGACTGAATGTCAAGAATTGCAAATTCATCCCCGCCTTAGAGGACGGGGTTTTCTTTGCAAGGATTGATAAATAATGGATACCCACAAGGGGTATCCCTACAATATACAAAAAACAACTGTCCACTACCTCACACACAAAACATAAACTGTACGTGAACGCTTAACCCAAAAGTCATAACCATCATCGAAAAGGACAACCCACGCACTAGACGAATCATTTACATATTTTGAAGACGACCAATACCAATCATCTATTTTTATATCTATAAGATTTGTAGCAATAGCAGGTTTATATCTACTATAATCTACCAAACTTTTAAGTTCATCAATATTAGGGAGTCTCCAATCACTCTTACCTTCATAAGTTAAATTACTACAATAGTTTTTTGCACTGCTCCAATTAAATTTTTTATTACTAGGCTTACTCTGCCAATAGAGTTCTGTTTTACTATCATAAACAATCTCTCCATTTTTAGTAAATCTCTCTGCCCATAATATATTGGGAACTAGCACTCCTATTAGAAGAATTTTGACTATTCTATTCATTTTTTATTCCTTATCCAATTTTCAACTTGATATTTTTCCATAAGCTTATAACTATCAGCATGTTTTATATGACCATAAAATGAGGCATTTATAGCCTTAAACTTTTTTGCATCTTCAAAACTGCATGTTTTTCTATCAACAAAACAGTTGTCTAAAAACTGTGCTTTTTTATACTTAAAATTATTAACAACTCGTTGTCGTACTAATATATGGCTAGGTTTAATTATATAGCCTAAAAAATCTATACCTTGTTTTATTTGACAAAGATAAAATTTTTCTCTTAACTGTAGTTGTAATTTATCTTGTAAATAGATAACTATCTCCCTTTTTATATATTCCAACTCCTCTTTAGAACGACCAAGTAAAATCATATCATCAACATAACGCATATAATATTTTACCGACAAGAAAAAACTCTATAATTCTATAGATTATCTATATAAACCTATATATTAAAAAGTCCTCACTTAATCGTTTGTCCACCACTTGATAAGTGAACTTTACCTGCTTTGCTATTCCTACATTC
>JAMOOP010000160.1 GCA_027065385.1 Campylobacteraceae bacterium
TAATTTAATTTATTGACTTTTACGAATTCTATTTTACCTTCTTTGTTCCAAGTATACAAAGTATTACGATGAATGCCTAAATCTCGTGCTAATATTGATATTTTTATCATAAAAAACCTATTTTTTTATTAGAATATGTGAAATTATATAATTTTTTTATTATATACAGATTAAATTAGGCGTATATTTATAGCTTTAGCTCTTAAATATTATTGTTTTTTGCTACTATTGAGATAAATATTTAAGACCTTAAATCTCTCTTTGCTTTTACAATATGGGGTCATAAAACAGTCATTACATAGAGGTTTTAAAGCCTTACACTTATATCTACCAAATAGCACCATTGCTTGGTGTAGTTGATGTAGGTTGGTTTTAAATATTTTTGTTAAATCCTCTTCTGTTTTAGTAGCAGTTGAGGCATTGCTTAATCCCAAACGGTGTGCTACTCTAAATACATGAGTATCAACTGCCATTAAATTTGCACCCATATACTCTATCATAACCACATTTGCAGTCTTTTGTCCAACTCCTGCCAATTTTATTAACTCTTTTTGCTCTAATGGTATTTCGGAGTTATAATCTTCTACCACTTTTTGAGCCATTTTTATAAGATTTTTAGCCTTATTATTAAAAAATGAACAGCTTTTTATTAACTCTTTTATATTATCTAAATTAGCATTTGCTAAACTAATAATATTGGGATATTTTTTAAAAAGAGCAGGTGTAATAATATTTACTCTCTTATCGGTACATTGAGCCGATAACATAACAGATATAAGTAACTCATATAGATTTTTATAATGTAATTCGGTTACAGAATTTGGATAGTTCTCTAAAAATAGACTTTTTATCTCCTCTATCTCTTTTTTTGTTGCTTTTTTTACCTTTGACATAACTTTATCCTATTTTTATAGTTAAAATGAACCAAAACTCATACTTATAAAATTTGGGTCAGAGTATCCAAATTGAGCAGATAGAGTTCTTAGTTTAATAATATCCATTTTAGGGTCAATATTTTGAGGACATACAGCCGTACATTCACCACATAGAGTACAATCCCAAATACCACTATTTTGAATATTATCTATAGTCTCTTTTATATTACTCTCCCTTGGGTCTGCAATATATCTATATGCTCTAGTTAGTGCAAATGGGCCTATAAAATTTGAATTAACTTCTAATACAGGACAAGCAGAGTAGCAAGAGGAGCATAATATACAATCACTCTGTTTTTCGCTCTCTCCTACATCACTGATACCTATAGTAACCTCTTTAGAAATTTTTAACCAAGAGGTAGCACTCTTTAGTCTCTTTTGTGGCTCTTTTCTATCTACTTTTAAATCTCTTTGTATTTTATGATAACGAAGAGGTGATACTAATATCTCTTCACCACTATTAATTTTTGTAGAACATGCTAAAACTTCTTTTCCATTCACTCTAACAGCACACTCTCCACAAACACCTGAACGACAATTTGAACTAAAAGTTAGTGTTGGGTCTTGATAATTTTTTATATGATATAATGCTTTTAGCAGAGTTGTACTTTTAAATGGAACTTTATATGTAACCTTTTTATCTTCTCTATCTATTACTATCTTCATATTAAACCTTTTGAAACTTACTTTTTATAATACTATCTTCAATCCAAAAAATGGAGTTAGCCTTATAGATTTTATCTTCACTTGGATAAGCCTCTTTATAATGTCCACCTCTGCTTTCATCTCTTATTAGTGCAGACTCAACTACAATTTCTCCTATATCTAATATATTTAAAAACTCTAAAAAATTAACTAAATTACTATTATGCTCTTTTGATTTATCGGTTATTCCCATATTATCAATAGAGGCTTTTATAACTCTTATTTTGTTTAAAAGATTATTTAAACTATTATTATCTCTTACAATTCCAGCATATTTATAGAATTTTTCACCTAAATTATTCTCTATTTGATAGAAATTTTGACTAAAAGGGTACTCTTCAAATAGACTCTCTATAAACTCCATATCTTTTTTAAGTTGAGTATTAGTCTCTTTTATAGATATTTTATCTAAATCTTTAGATGCCTCCTCTCCTACAAATTGACCTAAAGCTATAATTTCTAAAAGGGAGTTTCCACCCAAACGGTTAGCACCATGAATTTTAGCATTGCTACACTCTCCAACAGCATAACAGTTTTTAAGTCCATCTACTTCTAAATTAGAATTTACTTCAATTCCTCCCATAGTATAGTGTGCCACAGGTTTAATAGGGATAAGCTCTAAGGCTGGATTTATATCTTCATATATTTTACATAAATGAACCTCTTGAGGCATAAGTTTTAACAGTTTCTCTTCTCCAAAATGTTTTAAATCTAAAAAAACATCTTCTCCACTCTTAATTTGTGAATATATAGCTCTTGCTACAATATCTCTAGGCAGAAGCTCATCTGTAAATCTCTCACCCTTACTATTTACCAAATATCCTCCCTCTCCTCTAGCACTCTCACTTATTAAAACAGAAGAGTGTTTTAGTGCTGTTGGGTGAAACTGAACAAACTCCATATTAGATACTCTCCCACCTGCTCTTAAAACAGAAGCTATACCATCACCAGTTGAAGCATTAGCATTAGTTGTATAGTTTTTATATATAGCTCCATATCCACCAGTTGCTATAATAGTCTTTTTAGCCAATATCTGTTTAACTTCACCACTAGCTATATCTAAAAAAGTAGCACCTAAAACTACACCTTTTTCTACAACTAAATTTAGTAAAAAATGCTCTTCTACTATCTCCATACCATTCTTTAAGCAATTATCATATAGCGTATGTAAAATCTTTAAACCCGTATAATCTTGTGCATAACATGCTCTTTTACTAGAAGCTCCTCCTAACTGTCTTTGAGCTATTTTTCCCTCTTCTACTCTATCAAAAGGTACACCAATTTTATCTAACCACTCTATAGTTTTTGGTGCATTATTACACATCTTCTCTACCATATCTATATTAGCTAAACCATGAGCCGATTTTAAAGTATCTTCTATATGTGCATTAATACTATCTTCTGTAATATTTCCTAAAGCTGAATTAATTCCACCTTGTGCCATACTCGTTTGAGATGAGGTTACATAACCTTTTCCAACTATTAGAACTTTTGCACCTTTCTCTTTTGCTTCTAATCCAGCAGTAAGACCTGCACCACCTGAACCTATAATTAAAATATCTATCATAACCATTTAATCCTTTTTACAAACCGATTATTACTCTTTGGGTATTGTAGCATATAAAACAGATAACTTTTTACATTTTTTGGTTTCTAAAAAATAGTAAATTATCATAATCTTTTTTTTCCTAACATCATAATAAGAAATGATACTAAAGTACCTAAAACCATCTGAATTGAAAAATCTACCTTTATATCTATAAGATTACCTATAATATAAGGTTGAAGAAAAAGTACTGTTAAAAATCCACCTATTAGTGCAAAAAGTACAGTTTTTTCTGTTCCTCTATTTGTAAAAATTCCTGCTCCATAAACACCTAAAAGTGATGCGTAAGCAAATGCCATAACACTTAATGCAAAATTTAAAAGTGGTAAAGATGTATATTGTTGCCAATAGAAACTAACCATTGCCATAAGTGAAAGTAAAATAGCAAAAACTATAACCATTACTCTACTAGCTTTTAGAAAGTGTTTTTCATCTCTATTTTTATTAATTAAAGCTGGTCTATAAATATCTTCAACTGCAACTGAAGCCATGGCAGATAGGACGGAGTTTGTAGATGAAAGAGCTGCGGCTATTGCTCCAACTGTAACTAAACCTCTTAAACCTTCTGGCA
This sequence comes from Campylobacteraceae bacterium, assembly GCA_027065385.1. Classification (GTDB taxonomy): domain Bacteria; phylum Campylobacterota; class Campylobacteria; order Campylobacterales; family Sulfurovaceae; genus UBA1140. Next base: position 3,818 of record JAMOOP010000160.1, read on the forward strand.
TCTCATTTAATATATAAAACATAAATATAGTAATTTTCTCTCCATTAAAACCTTTATCTATACAAGCCTCTTTTATACCTGAAATCTCTGGATGTAAATAGAAAAGATATAATAGTAATCCAATAGCTAAAAATAACATTGCTACAGGAATTGTAAAAATAATTGAGTATATAAGAGATTTTTCACCCTCTTTTCTGTTTTTACAAGTTAATACTCTTTGTGTCATATCTTGGTCTAATCCATACGCTGCAATATTTAAAAGAAACCAACCAGTTAAAAGTGTCCATACTGTAAATCCTCCCGCAAATGAGAAATCAAATAGCTTTAATTTATGATTTTGGTTAAGTGTTGAAATTATTGTTGAAAAGTCTGTATTTAAAGCGTAATATAAATAGATTAAAACAGCTAAACCTGCACCAATATAGGTTACTGCTTGAATAATATCAGAAAATATTACAGATTTAACCCCTCCAAAGTAGGTATAGGCTAATGCTCCAACTATTAAAACTATAATAGATAGTGCTATATGAGAAGCTAATATATCTGAAAATAGTATCATTGATATAGCTAAAGCTCCAATATAAAGCCTTGCCCCACTAGCAAAAAGTCGTCCAACTAAAAACATAACCCCTGCATATCTTTTAGCTTTTGGGCTATATCTATGCTCTAAATACTCATAAACAGTAATTGCATTAATTGCGTAAAATCTAGGAACTAAAATTTTAGCTACAAATATAACAGCTAAAAATGCTGATAGATAAAATCCTAAGAATGTTAAATCTTTTCCAAAAGAGTATTCAGGTCCTCCTAAAAATGTGGCTGCCGATTGAGAAGTAGCTAAAACAGAAATAGCCACAGCAAACATAGGCATCGCATTTCCACCCGTAAAATACTCTCTTGATGTTTTTATTTTGTTTTGACTTAAAACCACAGAGGTTAATATAAGCACTAGAAAATATGAAGCAAATACTATCCAGTCTAATGTACTAAAACTTGAATTCATTTTTTACCTCATACTCCTCTATCTGTTTAAGAGTTAAATTATATATATTGGTACTATTTTTATAAAAATCATAATACCACTCACTTGTAAATTTAATAGTATCTCTATACTCCAAAGTGCTGTGCCACTTTAAGTAAAAAAGTGCTTTATCACAGTTTAGTTTAAGTAATCCTGCTTCATGAAATGGGATATTATCTGTTACTTTAAATGCTTTTTCAATATTATCAAAATGCCAATATTTGCTTAGGTCTATTAATAGCTCTTTTACTGTATGGTTTTGTTCTGCTCTTGGACCAAAATTAAAAGCTTCTCCATCTAAAGAGTTATCTTTATATAGAGTTTCTCCAAGTTTTAAATATCCACTTAAAGGCTCTAATACATGTTGCCAAGGTCTTGTTGCATTTGGACTTCTTATCTCTACTACTTCCCCTTTGCTCCAAGCCTCCATACAATCAACTACTATTCTATCTTTTGCCCAATCTCCACCACCAATTACATTTCCAGCTCTTCCAATAGCAAGTTTTATATTGGGGTTATTTTTAAAAAATGAGTGGTAGTATGATTTTATTATAAGTTCAGCTCCCCCTTTACTTCCACTATATATATCTTTTCCACCCATTTTATCATCTTCTTTATATCCCCAAATCTGTTCTATATTATCATAAGCCTTATCACTTGTAATCATAATGGCAGTTATAGGTAAATTTAAAACTCTTAAAGCCTCTAAAATATTGGTAGTTCCTAAGATATTTGAGCTAATTGTCTCTATTGGATTACTATAAGATAAAGATACAATAGGTTGAGCAGCAAGGTGAAATAAAAAATCTGGCTTCTCTTTAGAAAAAATCTCTATTATCTTATCTAAATCTCTAATATCTTCTCTATAATCAGTTATTTTACTTCCTAAATCTAACTCATTAAACATAGATGGATTTGTAGGAATATCTTTAGAAATTCCCACCACTTTAGCACCAAGTTTTAGTAACCAAGTTGTAAGCCAACTACCTTTAAATCCTGTATGACCTGTAATTAAAACTTTTTTATTTTTATATATACTATTAAACATCTTTACCAGACCTTCCAAGGTGCTAAATTTTTATTCCACATACTATTTAAATCATTTTTATCTTTTAAACTATCCATTGGTTTCCAAAATCCACTATGTTTAAATGTCATAAGTTCCCCATCTTGGGCTAGTTTTTGAAGTGGCTCTTGTTCAAACATAATAGTCTCATTATCTTCTATATACTCAAAAACTTTAGGCTCACATACAAAAAAACCTGCATTTATCCAAGCTCCATCACCTTTTGGTTTCTCTTTAAAAATTTGGACTCTATTATCTTTATCTATATCTAAAGCACCAAATCTACCATCTATTTGAGTTGAGGTCATTGTTATGGCTTTTTTATGTGATTTATGAAATTTGACTAATTTATATATATCTATATCTCCTACACCATCACCATAAGTTAACATAAAAGGATTATCTCCTATAAATTTTTGAGCCTTTTTAATTCTTCCTCCTGTCATGGTATTAAGCCCTGTATCAAGTAGAGTTACTTTCCAAGGTTCACTAGAGTTATTTAATACTTCCATTTTATTATTTTGTAAATCAATAGTTATATCACTCTGATGTAAAAAATAGTTAGCAAAATACTCTTTTATATAGTAGCCTTTATATCCTAAAAGTACTACAAATTCATTATATCCATAAGTTGAATATATTTTCATTATGTGCCATAAAATAGGCTTTCCTCCAATTTCAACCATCGGTTTTGGTCTTATATCTGTCTCTTCACTAAGTCTTGTACCAAATCCACCTGCTAGTAGTACTACTTTCATATATCACTCTCCATATCAAACGCTTTTATAATATTCTCTTTAGTTGGCTCTATAAAAAAATTACTCTTATACCATAAAGCTATATTTTCTATCTCTTTTCTATTATTTTTTCTATACTTTAAAAGCTTATTATATAATCTTTCTATATCATCTCCATTTAAAGCTATATCCCAAATTTTACCTTTTCCATACTCGACTAAAGGGTTAGAGGTTAGATTATCTTGACTAGCTACTATAATAACAGATAATCCACAAGCTACAGCCTCCACTGCTGTACCTGATGCTGTAGAGATTACAAGGTTACTATTTTTAAATAATTTATAAATATTACTATCTACCACTTTTATATCTTTTAAGTTAAACTTATTAATATTAACTGCTGGGTGGTTTTTAAAGATTATATTTTTTAAGTTTTTAGTGTTATTTAATATATATTGTGTATCTTTTTCTATATAAGAGCCTAAAATAAGAGTATATTTTTCTTTTTCTATCCCATTAAATTTAAAAAGTTCTCTATATCTAAGTGATACACCTCTTTTATATTTAATATATTCTCTATCTAATATATAATAGTCTCCATTTACCAAAACTATATGAGGAGAAGATAATATTTTAAAATCTATATCAGAAACTATAGTATTAAAGTAGGTATCATAAGTTAGATAAAATTGACAAGCATATATTTTTATATGGTTACTGTTACTTCTTACACCATAATTAAAAGCTCTCTCTACTACTTGAAATTCACTCCAAGAGTAAACTTTATCTATATTTAGTTTCGCAATATTTTTACCTAAAATATATCTACTAAATGCTTCAAACTGTTGCTTTTCTATATCTTCTATTAGTTCAATATTAAAAAATCTATCATCTTTTTGTATAAGTTTTAGAGTTTTAAAAGGGTATAAAGTAATAAGTTTAATAATCTCTAAAAAATCTCTAAATTTTAAAAGCTCAAACTCAAATAGAAACTCTCTCTTATCCTTAGAGATAATTTTCAAAAACTCTATAAGTTTAAATGGATTTTGGTTTGCTCCATACAATCTAGGCAAAAATATATAGTTATCTAAAATATCATATAAACCTAAAAAATAGTTCTCTTTAAACTCTCTATCTTTTATAATATTATCCACTAAAAAAAATACATCTATTAAAATAGTACTATTTAAATTTACTCTTTTTTTATAAAATATTTTAAATATAAAAAAACTTATAATATAAGATAAAAATAAAAATAGCTGTTTTATATAGAACTTAGAACTACTTTTTATAAATAAAAGTGGTAGATTTTTATCTATAAATCCACCTAAAATATATTTTTTAGGTAATTTAGTAATATATGGATTACTAATAAGTGTAACATTTATAATAGTATATATATTAGCATTAACTCTTTTTTTTATACTCTCTATATACTCTAAAAAGTTAGATTTTAAACTCATTAAAACTCTCAATATAGTTAAACTTTTTTAATTCAATATTGTTATATCCATAAAATCCAATACCATTTTTTAAACTTGCACTGTAGTCTGTTATAGAGTCACCTATTAAAATAGTCTCTTCTTTTTTATAGTTATATTTTTCTAAAATATCTCTAATTAAAATATCTTTTGTAGGAGGGCTTCCCTCTATAGTTATAAAATATTGAGATAGATTAAAATATTCACAAACTCTATTTAACTCATTATGCTCTGCACCTGATGTTATATGAAAACTATATTTTTTATAGTTTTTCTTTATAAACCCTATACTATCTTTAATTAAATTATCTCTACTATATAACTTTCTCTCAATAATCCTAGCAAATCTTTTAGCTAAAACATTTACCTCATCAAAAGATATATCTTTACCTAAAATCTCTTTATAAAAATACTCAATCTTTTGAAATCTAGGAACTCCACCATGAGTATAGTGAAACTCTAAAAATCTATCTATCTGCTCTTTTTTAGCACTATTAAAAAGCTCTTTAAATCCATTGGCTTTTATTTTCATTCCATCAAATATTACACCATCGAAATCCCATAAAATAGTTTTAATCATATATATCTCCTAATATAGTACACGGTAACCCATCACACTTAGCAACTCTTAAAGGAGAGATAATTATCTGTTTAAATTTAGTTTTACTATTAACCTCTCTTAAATCCATATCTTCAAGTAGTAGTATAGGTTTTTTAGGGTCTAAAAATCTTTTATGTGCCTCTCTTCCTACTAATCTATTTTGAAAACTAGATACAGATATACTATCAAATCCAAAAACTCTAATATTTGGAAGATTTTCTTTTAAATAGTCTGCAATATCAGGAGAGAAACCATAATTTTTTTCCCAAAACTCTTGTTTTTTTCTTATATTACATATAGAGATTTTAACTATTAAAATCTCATATCCTATATTTTCTATACTATCTAATCTATTAATTATCTCATCTTTAATTACTAAACTATTTGGTTTAATATCTAAAAAAAGAATTTTAGAAAATATCCAAAAATCAGCATTAAAATCTTCTATAGTCTGCCCATTATTATAAAAATGATAAGGCATATCTATATGCGTTCCAATATGTACTGTTGTATCTATAGAGCTATCATTTGCTATATCACCTTTTGATATATCACTCTTTTTTATAATATTAAATCTATTTCTATTACCATAAGTTGGAGTATTTATATCTATAATATAAGAGAGATAAATCATATCTTACTCCATTTCTTTATAAATTTCTTGAATACACTCTAGCAACCCTTGCCCCAAATCTATATAAGGGTTTGCCACCAATTTTTTAGCCACTGTTGGGTGATATGAGTATGGAGTTATCTTATAGTGTCCCATATTTGTTTGACTTATCTGTTTAATCTCTAATCTATTTTCCATTATCTCATTTATCATAGTTAAAAGCTCAATCCGTTTTAACCTCTCCGTTCCTGTTAATATTATATGCTCATTCTCATACTGTTTATCTTCTAAAATATCAACAGACAATTTTGCAGAGTCTGAAGCGTGGATATACTCTCTTAAATCTTCCCCATCACCTTTATAGTGTAGTTCTCCATTTAAAATAGCACCTTTTAAAAGATTATAAATATAGTTATTATGACTTGCCCTTTCACCATATAATGAACCATATCGAATAACTGTATATTTTAATCCATATCTTTTATAATACTCCTCAACCAATTTTTCACTACTCTGTTTACTAATTCCATAAAATGAACCTTCACTACTTAAAGCGTAAGCACTACTAGCATATATAAATCTCTCAATTTTCCCATATTCTCTACAAGCCTCTAAAATATTTAGATTTCCCATAACATTTATACGCATAGTACTGATTGGGTCATTTATGGCATCATCTAAATTAGCAATAGCTACAAAATTATATACTATATCACTCTCTTCTACTATAGATTTAATATTATCTATATCCATAATATTGACTTTTTTAAAAATTTGATTTTTATTAATATATTTAGATTTAGATATATCGGCAATAGTAACCTTATAATCTCTTCTAGTTAACTCATCAGCTACATAAGAGCCTAAAAAGCCACTTCCCCCAAAAATTACAACTCTTTTCATCTATTAAAAAAATCCTTTAAGTGACCAATTGCACTTATTCCCATAGCTTCAACTGCTTCTTTTGAGTTTCCTCCAATATGTGGGGTGCATATAAGATTTGGTAACTCTATAAACTCTTTATCCGTTGGAGGCTCTTCTATATAGGCATCTATTCCAGCACCTGCAATAATTTTATTTTGAAGTGCATATTTTAAATCTTTTTCATTTATAATTCCACCCCTTGCTGTATTTAATATATAGCTACTTGGTTTCATACTCTTTAAAATATCTAAAGTTACCATATTTTCTGTAATTTCATTATGTGGTGTATGTATTGTTACAATATCAGATTTTTTAAAAAGCTCCTTTTTGCTAACTTCTATTAATCCCTCTTTAGAGTAGTATTCATCTTGATTAATAATATCATTAACCAAAATCTTACACCCAAAAGGTTTTAAAAGTCTAATTAACTCTTTTCCAATAAATCCAACACCAATAATTCCAATAGTTTTTCTACTAAGTTCAAATCCACCAGATTTATTCCAAACTCCTTTTTTAAGTTGATTTGCTGTTATAAAAAGATTTCTACTAAACATTAACATAAATCCTAATGCCATTTCAGCTATACTAAGCCTATTAACTCCACCTGTCCAACCAATAGCTATATCTCTTCTTTTACACTCATCTAAATCTATATTATTAAGTCCTACTCCATATTTGGAAATTATTTTTAAATTTGGACAACTATCTAAAACCTCACTATCTATAGGTTCAAGTCCAACTATTACTCCATCTGCATCTTTTATAAAATTAATTAACTCATCTTTATAAAATCTTTTTCCATCTAAATTTAATTTTGCATTTGGAAAAAGTTTATATATCTTATTTTGAAGTTTTGGATTTTTTGAAAAACTAGGACTTGTTGCTACTACTTTTATATCTCTCATTTTTTACTCTTTAAGCTTAATTTTAGAAATGTGATTATATCTAAAAAAATTAATAAGATTGTTGACATGCTCCTCCTACCTTTAGGCATTGGGAGTATGTTAAAAATCTTCTCTTTAACTTTTAACTCTTTATATTATTTTGTAATCTGTAATCTACCATGACTACTAGATGATTTATTATCTTTATTTTTGTGTTTATCTTTATCCTTTTTATCTGAAAAACGGTGATATGTTACACGACCTTTATCTCTTGGTTTTCTATATCTTTCATGTCTATATCTTTCATGTCTATATCTACTATCTCTATATCTTTCTCTTGGTTCGTCATAGAAAAAATCATTATGAAAAAAATCTCTATCATCTTCTCTATAGTAAGAGTGGTCTCTATAATCTCTTCTATTATCAACTCTCTCTTCTCTAATATACTCTTCTCTAACATAGCCTCCTCTGCTATCTCTAGGACGGTATCGTTCTTCATAATAGTGACCATATACTATTTCGTCAGGTTCTCTATAGTGGTGAACTCTATTCCAATCATTATCTCTATAGTAGTGGTATCTTCTATAGTGATGATGATATGGTTCAAAATATCCCCTTCTATTTAGTCTATCGTTATAGGTATATCTTGAATTGTATTCAAAATAGATATTATTAAAAAAGTATCCTCTTCTATCAAAAAAGCCAAAATAGAGTCCATCATTATTATAATAACCATAACGGTCATAATCAAAGTTTCTATAATGTTTATTATAACGGTGGTCATCTTTTCTAAATTTTTTTGTCTCTTTTACCTTTTTTTTAGGTTTATTACGACTATTTGCTATAGTTGAAGTTGTCTCTTGGGCATTACTTACAGAAACCCCTAAAGACATATCAGCTATAGCCACACTACTTAGTGTAATAAGACCAACTAATATAACTCTTAACATAAAATATCCTTTACTTTTTAACATATATATTAGTTAATTTTTGTGTATTATTTGTTGTTTTAATTTAGTTAAAAAATAATCATATTTTTGAAAGAAAGTTAAAGAATAAAATTGTAAAAAGAATAAAAATCAATAAATATAAAACCAATAAAAACGGTAATTAATTATTTAAAACTTAAATATGCTTTCTAATTATAATTTTTTAATAAAAAACTAATTATTTTATATAAATATGTTATTATTATCTTCAGTAATTAAAATTGGGAGATAAAAATGCAAAATATATTTATAAAAAGTAGCATTATAGTATTTGATAGAGAAATATTAAATATTGATGGAATAACAAAATTCCCTTATTAGTAATTATTAAAACCTAAGTAGATTTTATAACTTAGGTTTTATAAAGATAAAATAGATGGCATTAATATATTCTAATGTATAAACCACTTTCCATCATAAGGAAGTAGAACATCTTTAAAGTTAAGCCAAGCGTTGTGGCTAAATAGAGCTTGTTCTACCATTGAACTATCGGGGGCGTACATATATAGAGCAATTAAAATAAAATATACAAATATATACTTAATTGCATCTATATTACTCCTTACACTAAAAAATTTTAGTGCCGTTCCTGCTGATTTTTTTACTCTTCTATTTCCTAAATCTACGCTATAAATTTCATCTAATATAAGATGAACAATGTAACCTAGAGTTATCATAATTCCATATACCCAAGATATTAAAGAGTCTTGTCTAAAAAAATAGTAAGATATAATTACAGTTCCAACTCCCCAAATAAATGCCACAGGAATGGAGTGAAATATTCCACGATGTCTTGATAGTTTTCTAAAAATTACAATAAACCCAAATCTAATAGTGCTAAATATAACTCCTGCCATAATTAACATCTCTACTAAAGAGTAGATATTTGACTTTGAAAATACAAACAGTATGGTAATGAGTAGAGATATTACAGTAAATCCAATATCTATCGCTTTTGAGTTATCGGCATCAATATCAGGCATTAAACTACCAAAAGTTCCGATAGCAAAAGCTAAAATAGCCTCTGTAGGTTCAACTACCCTCATAGCAAGTAAAACCCCTGTAATAACTGCACTTGATGTAGCTCCAACTGCAAAATGTGTATTAAAATTTGCCATCTAATTTATGCTCCATTTTTTAATGCAAATATATCCAAAAAATTAAAAGAAAATGGTTAAGATTAGTGTAAAAAAATAGAAAACAATATCTATTATTTTAATAAAAACAGAAAAGAATATGTAAAGTTTTAAAAAAATATATTTTTTATAAATTATTATATTTTTTTAATATTCTTTTAATTTTATGCTTTAAAAATAGATTTTTTATGCTATAATTTCCACATGAGAGTCAGAAATAGATAATCAAAATTTAAACAAAAAATCTCTCTAATAGCTTCAAACGGCATATCGTATCTCCTTATTTAATAAGTTAAAAAATAGGTTTGAAGCTATGGAAACTAATCAATTATAACCCTCCTAATATTAAAATTATTATATTATTATAGTCATCAATCAAAGGATTTAATTAATGGATATATACCAAGTAGGTAATATAGAAGATAGAAAAAAGTTTTTAAAAGATTTAAAAGTTCATGGTGGAGGTGTCTCTATTATGGCAAATAAGATGGAACTTCTATTTTTTCTAATTAAAGATTTAAAAACTCCTGCTGTAAATATTTTAAAACAAGATGCTTTAAGTGTAGGTGCTGATTTAGCTGTTCCCTCTGGGGTTATCACTTTTGAAGAGGAGTATTATGATTGTCTTTTAATAGGTACAAAAAAACATATAGAGATATTATCATATAAAGAGTTGGCACAACCATTTGGACTTAGAAAATTGGCTCAAGAGCTTAGGGAGTTTATAAAAAAAATCAATTATCCTACTCAAATAATGGGTATAATTAATGCCAATGATGATAGCTTTTTTAAAGGTAGTAGATTTCAAAAAAATGATGCTATAAAAAAGATAGAAGAGATGATAAAAGATGGAGCTGATATTATAGATATTGGTGGAGTATCTAGCCGACCAAATGCAAAAGAGGTAGATAGCAGAGAGGAGTTAAATAGGGTAAGACCGATATGTAGTGCTATTAGAAAGAGAAAACTATATAAGAGAGTCTCTTTTAGTATTGACTCATATCAACCTAAAGTTATAGAGTATGCACTAAAGAGTGGATTTAATATAGTTAATGATATTACAGGTGGTAGCAATAATAGAGTTATAGAGTTAGCTGTTAAATATAAAGCAAAACTCTGCATTATGCATAAAAAAGGGACTCCTCAAAATATGCAAGATAATCCGACCTATAGTGATGTAATGGTTGAGGTTAATAATTTTTTTGAAGAGAGAGTAAAAAAAGCTCTATCTTTAGGTATGAAGAGGCAAGATATTATTTTAGATGTTGGTATTGGTTTTGGTAAAACCCTAGAGCATAATTTAGCACTTATTAATAATATGACTCACTTTAAAAAGTTTAAAAGTCCAATTTTAATTGGAGCTAGTAGAAAATCATTAATAGATAATATAATTCCAACTCCTATAGAAGATAGATTAGCAGGAACTTTAGCAATTCATCTAAAAGCTATTAGTAATGGAGCAAATATTATAAGGTGTCATGATGTAAAAGAGCATAAACAGGCTATAGAGGTTTGGAAGGCTATGTCACCCTCCTACCCCATTTAAAATATTTTTTATACTCTATTGAGTGAAATTATAGAACATAAAGATTAAAAGAGGATTGATATAACTCAAAAGGCTCTATACGAAAAAATCTTTTTATGATAAAATTCCATCTATGAGAATAGATTTACATAATCATACAACAAGATGTAACCATGCAGAAGGCTCAATAGATGAGTATATAGAAAAAGCCATAGATTTAGGAGTTAATGTTTATGGATTTAGTGAACACGCACCTATGGATTTTGATAAAAAGTATCGTCTTAGCTTTCAAGAGATGATAGAGTATGAGAGAGATATAAAAGAGGCTAAAGAGAGATATATAGATAAGATAAACATTCTTCTAGGGTATGAAGTTGATTATCTAAAAGGGTATATTGATAGAAGAGTAATAGAGGCAGAGGTTGACTATCTTATAGGTTCAGTTCACTTTTTAGATAAGTGGGGATTTGATAATCCAGAGTTTATAGGTGGTTGGCAGAGTAGAGATATAGATAATATATGGCAAGAGTACTTTGATGCTATAGAGGCTATGGCAAAAACTAACTATTTTAATATTGTAGGACATTTAGACCTTATTAAAGTTTTTAAATACCTGCCTAAAAAAGATATAAAATCTATTGCACAAAATGCACTAAAAGCTATAAAAAAATCAAATATGGTAATAGAGTTAAACGGTGCTGGTTTAAGAAAACCAATAAAAGAGATATATCCATCAAAAGATTTACTAGAGTTAGCTTATGAGTTAAATATTTCTATAACCTTTAGTTCAGATGCCCACTCTGTAGAGCAGGTTGGATTTGGATATAGCAAGGCTGTAGAGTTGGCTAAAGAGGTGGGATATAGAGAGGCTATTTTTTTTGAAAATAGAGAGCAAATATTGACTAAAATTGATTTAGACTTTTAGAGATACTTTATAATGATATTAGCTGATATAGGAAATACAAGAATACATATTCATGATAATAGTAGAGTTATACATCTATCTCATCAAGATGCTTTTAGAGAGTATGGAGATAGAGAGATATATTATATTTCAGTAAATAGTAAATTAGATAAAAAGTTAAAAGAGTTAAAAAATTGGGTAGATATATCAGATAAAATTATTTTAAAAGGCTCTTATAGTACTATGGGAGTTGATAGAAAAGCTATCTGTTTATCTAAAAAAACTGGTATTTTTATTAGTGCAGGTAGTGCAATTACTGTTGATATTATGGAAGATGGGGAGTATATGGGTGGTTTTTTACTTTTGGGATTATCTCAATATATTAAAAGTTATGGTTTAATCTCTCCTGCTTTAGAAACTAATTTAAATAGAGATATTGATATAGATAAACTTCCAAAAAATACTAAAGATGCTATAAGTTATGGTGTAATAGCTTCTATTAAGAGTATTGTAGAGAAACATCAAGGAGATAAAAAACTCTATATTTCTGGTGGAGATGGAGAGTTTTTATCCTCTTTTTTTAAAAATTCTATATTTGATGAGAGGCTAATTTTTAAGGGTATGAAAAGTGCCATAAGTAGAGATTTTTAACTATTTTAATATATTTAAAGTTTCAAACTATTTATTTATGTTAAAATATAAACTAAAAAAGGTTTGTATTGAAACATTTTAAATATTCAATTATTATTACAATAGTAGCTTTAACAGCTATGGGAATTTGGGGATATACTTTGGGGGGAGTATCTGAGGCTTTACGATTACTATTTATTACAGCAATATTAATACTTATGGAAATCTCTTTCTCGTTTGATAATGCTGTTGTAAACGCTTCAATATTAAAAACATGGGATAACTATTGGAAAATGATATTTTTAACAATTGGTATGGTTATAGCTGTTTTTGGTATGCGTTTGCTTTTTCCAATTATTATTGTTTCTCAAACTTCAGATATAGCAATATTAGATGTTTGGAAAGTCGCTCTATATGCTCCTAATGAGTATGCTAATATTTTAACAATGCACCATGGTGAAATATCAGCATTTGGTGGTATATTTCTTCTTTTAGTCTTTTTAAATTTTTTAATTGATGATGAAAAAACTCTTCATTGGTTTCACTTTATAGAGAAGTATCTTAGTAATTTAGGAAGAATTAATACAATTCCTACAATGATTTCTCTTTTATTATTAGTTACTGTTATTTTCTTTGTAGAAGATGATAAAAAATATGCTACTTTATGGGCTGGAATTTGGGGAATTATAATATTTTTAGTAGTTAAAATTATAGGTGAACTACTAGAACATAAACATGAAGCTGATAGTGATACACTAAGTGCTATAGCAAAGGGTGGAATAGGAGGCTTTATTTATTTAGAAGTATTAGATGCCTCATTCAGTTTTGATGGTGTTATTGGAGCATTTGCAATTACAACCGATATTGTTACAATTATGGTAGGTCTAGGAGTTGGAGCATTTTTTGTGCGTTCTATGACTATCTATTTAGTAGAAAAAGGAACACTAGATAGTTATGTATATTTAGAACATGGAGCTCATTATGCTATTGGAGTATTAGCACTTCTTATGTTAATAGGTATAAATTATCATGACATTCCAGAAGTTGTAACAGGTTTAGTTGGTATTGCATTTATTATACTCTCATATTTCTCTTCAAAAAGATATAAAGAAAAAAATAATCTTTTATAAAAAGATTATTTTAATTTGAAGTCTATATTAATAGATACATTTCTCATTGGAAATTTACTTTTAAGTATAGATGGAATATTTACTGGAAAGCTCTTTTTTAAAGATTTTCTTACAGCTCTTTGAAGTATAGAAGGGGCATGACTTATTCTAATATTTGTAGCCTCTCCATTTGCTTCTATATCAAAAACAATATGAACAACTCCTTCTACTCTTCTTCTTTTTGCTTTTAGTGGATAGTGCTTATTTTCATATATATTTGCTCTTACCCTTTTTAAAAATCTCTTTTTTTCACTATTTAGATTATTCATAGGTGCTTTTTTTACTATTTTGGGTGGTACTAAAGTATGTACTATTTTTTTCTTTTGAACTTTTGGTTTAGGTGGTGTATATACCTCTACTACTTTAGGCTCTATAATATACTCTCCTATTATAGGTTTAGGTGTAGCTTTTGGAGTTCTTACTATTTTTTGTTTTACTTTTTTATAAACTCTTTTTTTTACTACTTTAGCTTTTTTAACTATTTTTTTATGAACTCGTTTTTTAGGCTTAGGTTTTACTCTGTGCTTTTTTTTAATTTTAGGTTTAGGGGTTAGTTTGATTTTTGGTTTTATCGGAATTGGAGCGTGAATTATTGGTGTTGGTTTTATTGTGGGTTTTGGAGTTGGCTTTACTTTTGCTATTTTAGGCTCTATAATAGAGATTTTAATTCTATTTGGTTTCTCTTTTTTTATAGGTTTTGTTGTATTTACAAATAAGATATATAAAAAAGCTAAAGATATATATAGTATAGCTGTAATAAAAAGAGATAAACTATGTCTAAATTTGGTCATTTTTTTGTAATAATTCCTAAATTTTCATAATTGTTCTTTTTTAAAATATCTAATAGAAATACAAACTTATTAAATTCAGCCTCTTTATCACAATATAGATTAATAGGTATTTTTTTACTATGAGTTAAAAGAACTTTTTCTAGATCTTTTTTATCTATTTTCTCTTTATTAAAAAATATTGTTCCATCTTTTTTAATAGATATTTTTAGCTCTTTTTCAGGTTCTTTTTCTATTTTAGAACTTCCAGTTGGTAGGTCTAATTTAATTGCACCTGTTTGAATAAAAGATGCAGTAGTTAAAACAATGACTAGTAGAACCAACATTATATCTATAAATGGAACAACATTAATTGTATCAAATCTTTTTCGCTGAAGCATCTACTTCTCCTTTTGGTATATTGTCCATTTTGTAAGAAGAACATCAACCTTTCTATTTAGATGATTGTAGAAAAATATAGCAGGAATAGCAACAACTAAACCCATAGCAGTAGCTTTTAGAGCAAGTGCTAAAGATGTCATAATATGTTTTACATCTATCTCTCCTGTCTGTCCTAAAGTATAAAATGTAATAATAATTCCTAGAACTGTTCCAAGTAACCCAATATATGGGGCATTTGCTCCAAAGCTAGATATAATAGATAGATTATTAGTAATATCAAGCTCTAACTTTTCTTGTGTTTTATACTCTTGAACCTTTATGCCTCTATAGTATAGTAGTCTCTCTATCCAAAAAAATAGAGTTAAAAAACTCATAAATCCTAAGAGTCCTATAATACCATAATCAACAATTTGACTTAAAAGTTCTATATTCATAATTTTTCCCTTATTTAAATAAATCAGCTAAAGCATCTGTATTTTTAGTTTTTTCAACCTCTTTTGGCTGATTAGAACTATCACTTGACCTTTGTGTAACACCCTCTATCTCATTTAGCTCAATAGTATATCCTGTAAGCATTGATGCTAATCTAATATTTATACCATTTTTTCCAATAGCTTTTGCTTTTTGGTCACTTGTAATATTGACTAATGCCTTTTTATTTTTTCTATCTGTTACTTTTACACTCTGAACAATAGAAGGAGAGAGAGACCTAGTTATAAACACTTCAGGAATTGGAGAATACTCAACACAATCTATATTTTCACCATTAAGCTCTTTACTTACAGAGTTTATTCTGGTCCCCTTTACTCCAACAGCAGCACCAATTGGGTCAATATTTGGAAAATCTGTTTTTAGTGCTAGTTTTGCTCTTTGCCCTGGTATTCTTGAAGATGCAATAATTTCTACTGTATTATCAGCAATTTCTGGAACTTCTTTTTCCATTAATTTTTCAAGAAATTTAGGAGCAGTTCTTGTAAGTTCTAAAAACATTCCATACTCTGGGTCAATAGATACAAAACGAAGAAGTGCTTTTACAGTATCTCCTACTTTAAACTTTTCACCTTTTATTCTATTTCTTTGACTTAAAATACCTTTTAACTCACCAATCTCTATAAATGTATTATCTTTATCATCAATTCTATTAACTGTACCTATTAAAATAGAGCCTACTTTTTCTCTATATTTTTCAAATAAATCCTGCTCTACTCGTCTTTGTATATGATATTGTAACTCTCTAAATAGATTATGAGAAGCTGTTCGTCCATGCTCTTCTAATATAAATGCACTTCTAAGCTCATCACCTAAATCAATATCTTCCCCATACTCTTCTCTAGCTTCTTCTAGTGTTATTACACTATCAGGTTCTGTTTTAAATCTCTCATCATTATCTTTTACTACTGTTATAATCTGTTCTACACTATAATCTTTTTTTTCCATATCAACATTGGCTTCAAAGTGTGAAGTGTAACTTGTGCATTTTTTTGCAGTTTTAATTAAAGCCTCTTTAAACGCATCTACAGCAGATTCTAATGAGATATTTTTCTCATGTGCCATAGCTTCTATAATATCAACAATCTTTTCCATACTCAATCCTTTTAACTATAAACTTAACAATGTGTTACTAAATTATGTGAATTTATCCGTTGTTTTGAAGAGTTGAATTATAGCTAAACTTACCTTTAAGTAAAATAGGTATAATAATTTTAAACATAAATATAACATATTATATATATTTTTAAGGAATGAAAAACTATGAAATTGAAATTAGCAAGGGCTTCAATAACTACAAAACCTAAGCAGATTGAGCTCAGTAAAATTGAAGAAGATTTAGAGAAGAAGTCTATATTCTATTTTGATAAAGAGAATTCACATAAAGATTTGAAGGCACTTATTGAGTATTTTGAAGATAGAGACTACTCTGTTTATATGCGTGAGGTTAAATTTGGTTTAAATGATGAGGACTTTATATACGAAGTTCACATTGTAAAATAGAATTTTAGATAGTTTAAGAAATATAGATGAGTTGTAAAAAACTTTATATAGAAACACTTGGGTGTGCAATGAATGTTCGTGATAGCGAACATATAATAGCTGAACTTAATAAAAAAGAGCCTTATGAGTTAACGGGGGAGTTAAATAAGGCTGATTTAATTATTATAAATACATGTAGTGTAAGAGAAAAGCCAGTATCTAAGCTTTTCTCTGAAATTGGTGTTTTTAGAAAATATAAAAAAGATGGTGCTAAAATCGGTGTAACTGGTTGTACTGCTTCACATTTAGGGAAAGATATAATAAAAAGAGCTCCTGTTGTTGACTTTGTATTAGGTGCTAGAAATGTATCAAAACTTTCCAAAATAATAGACAAAAAACATGCTGTTGAAATTGATTTAGATTATGATGATAGTAATTATAATTTTGGAGAATATAGAACAAATCCATTTAAAGCTATGGTAAATATCTCTATAGGTTGTGATAAGTCATGTACTTACTGTATAGTTCCTGCAACTAGAGGTGATGAGGTTTCAATTCCTAGTGATTTAATTATAGGTGAGATTAAAAAAGCTGTTAAAAGTGGAGCTAAAGAGGTAATGCTTTTAGGACAAAATGTCAATAACTATGGAAAACATTTTACTTCAACTGATAAAAAGTCAAACTTTACAGAGCTTTTAAGAGAAATAAGTCTTATTGATGGATTAGAGAGAATTAGATTTACATCTCCTCACCCTCTACACATGGATGATGAGTTTTTAGAAGAGTTTGCATCTAACCCTAAAATCTGTAAACAGATACATATTCCACTTCAAAGTGGTTCAACTAAACTTTTAAAAGAGATGAAAAGAGGCTACACTAAAGAGTGGTTTTTAAATAGATGTAAAAAAGTAAGAGAACTATGTCCTGAAGCTTCAATATCTACAGATATTATAGTAGGTTTTCCAAATGAGAGTGAAGAGGATTTTGCTGATACTTTAGATGTATTAGAGAGAGTTCGTTTTGAACAACTATTCTCATTTAAATACTCCCCAAGACCACATACACAAGCTTCTACCTATTCAAATCAAATTCCAAACGAAGTAGCATCAAAAAGACTTACTAAACTACAAAAGAGACATACTGAAATTTTAGACGAGATTATGGACTCACAGATGGGTAAAACTCATAGTGTCTATTTTGATGAGTTAAAATCAGGTGGTAAAATATCGGGTAGAAGTGATGATGGAAAACTATTTTTTGTAGATGGTAGTGAAGAGCTTTTAGGGGAGATAAAAGATGTAAAAGTTACAAAGACCTCTAGGGGTGCTTTAGATGGAACTATTATTTAGTGTTTAATCTATCTAAAAAAAAACTATTAAGAGGATTGGGAACTGTTTTTATCCCTACACTTATATTTATAATTATGCGTCTTTTATGGTTTAGCTATAGAAAAAAATATCACTTTATAGATAATCCTATTAAAGAACAGTGTATAGCCGTTGCTTGGCATGGAGAGCTTCTTATCTCTCCACAAGTCTATAGAAAACTTAGAAAAACTCAACCAACTTCAGCAATTATTTCAAGACATTTTAATGGTGAACTTATTGCTAGAGTATTAAGATATTTGCATATATCTTCTCTAAGAGGCTCTTCAAATAGAGGTGCAAGAGGTGCTTTAATTAATTCAATAAAAGCTATAAATAAAAAGCAAACTATTCTGATAAGTCCCGATGGACCAAAAGGACCTAGATATAGTATGAGTGATGGAGCAGTAGCTTTAGCATTAAAAGCAAAGCTTCCAATTATGATAGTAAACTATCAACCATCGTCATATTGGCAATTAAAAAGCTGGGACAGATTTTTAATCCCTAAACCTTTTAGTAAACTAGATATATATCATCAAGTTATTACTCTTAATGGTATGAGTAAAGATAAAGCAAAAGAGTATCTTCAAAAGGTTATGAGAAAATACTCTATTTAAGTTAAAGATTAACTATATTTTTGACCCAACTCTCCATAGCACTATTTGCCATAGGATTTGGAGCTTCTAAAAAACTTATTACAAACTCATCATTAAGTTCAGCTACACCAATAGAACGAGGTCTTACAGATAGCATATTTGCTTCTGGTAAATTTTTTCCAAAACAACATACTATATTTTTAGCATCTAATATATCATCTGACATTTCACCCTCTACTAAAGATTTTGTATGGCTATAGTGGTCAAAAGTAGCTATATATACTGCAACTGGGTGAGACTCTATTTTTTCTTTTAGATAAGCCATAATCTCATCTACACTTTTGAATGTTGTCTCTTCCTTTTTAATATCTATCTCAAATACTGGATATTTTTCCATTACTACTGTTTGTTTCATCTGTTTCCTTTATCTATTAAATTTTATTTACATTCCTGGTATTCTTGGAAATTTTCCAAGTTTAGAGTTTTTACAATACCAACCCCAACCTTTTTTCATCCAATGACCAATAATTGGCATAGGTATCATTTTTGCACTTGTATTACTTCTATATACAAATGCTGCACCATCTCCTGTATCCATTACACATAAAATATTTATATGTTCAATATAACTTCTTTTTGAGTTAATTTTTTGCATTTTTTGGAAAATATTATATGCAATGTTTTTTGCCATAACTTCAGCTACATGTCCCTGTTTAGCTCTCCACTCTGGACCCATTAAAGACGCACTATCTCCAATAGCATATATTCCATCAAATCCATCTATTTCATTATATTCATTAGTAACAATAAATCCAGCATCACTTAAAGGAAGACCAGATTTTTCTAATACATGGTGTCCTGTTCCTGCTGAAATAAACATAATAAGGTCAGCTTCCAATTTTTTGCCATTTTCAAAATTTATAGCATTTTTTTCAAAGTTTACAATTTTTGAACCAATTTGTGTATGAATATTTGTCATTGTAAACATTTTGTGCATCATATCAACAGCATTATGTCCCATTTTTAGACCAGGTTTTTCCATTGGTGCAAAAAATATAAGTTCAAATTTATCTCTAATACCTTTTTTCTTTAATAGAGTATTAACATTAAATAGAACTTCAAAAGCAGGACCTCCACGAACTGCTGATGTATCTTTTGGATTTCCACCAAATCCCATAGCAATTTTTCCTGAACCTTTTTCAATAAGAGCATCTAATCTTCTATTTAACTCTACAGCCTCTTCAGGCTTTCCACAAATAGATAGAGTATTTTCAATCCCTTTGGCTTTTATCTTATCTTGACCCATAGCTACAACTATATATTCAAAGTCATCTATAACTTTACCACTTTTAAGTGTTACTCTTTTATCTTTTGCTTCAAATACTGTTACAGCATCAACAATTAGATTAAATCCATGTTTTTTAGATAACTGTTCAAGTGGTACAGATACATCTTCTTTTGTTTTATCTCCTGTTGGTATCCAAATAGAGATTGGATAGATATAGAAATAGTCACGGTCACTTACAAGTGTTACATCTATATCATGTTTTCTTAAATAAATGGCAGCCTCTACACCTGCAAAGCCACCACCTAATATTAGAACTTTTTTCATATTTTATTGCTCCATTTTTATAATTTGAAATTATTAGATATATTATCTTATATTATTTAAAAATAAGATAAAATCTCTCTTCTTTAACTACTATATGTGAATAGAAAAGTATTTTTTGGGTAGAATTGTACTAAAGGATATAGAAAAATGAACTTAACTCACTTAGATGAAAATAATAAACCAAAAATGGTAGATGTATCTAGTAAAGAGGATACAACTAGAGTAGCAGTAGCTTCAGGTATTATAGAAGTAACTCCAGATGCTTATAATGCAGTAGTAAATAATATGGCTAAAAAAGGACCAGTACTTCAAACAGCAGTAATAGCTTCCATTCAGGGAGCAAAACAGACAAGTACACTTATACCTATGTGTCACCCTTTAATGTTAAGCTCAATTAAAACAGATATAGAAGAGCTTCCTGATATACCGGCATTTAAATTAACTGTAACAGCTAAATTAAAAGGGCAAACAGGTGTAGAGATGGAGGCATTAACAGGTGTTAGTGTAGGACTGTTAACTATTTATGATATGTTAAAAGCAATAGATAAAGGTATGATAATAAAAAATATACAATTAGAAAAAAAATCAGGAGGAAAATCAGGTGATTTTAGACGATAAAACAAAAGAGAAACCAACCATAGAGTACCCTTGTGAGTGGGGATTTAAAGTTATAGGAACTGATAAAGAGAAGTTACAAAAGTGCATCTTTGATATTATGGCTTATAAAGACTATAAATGTAGAGATGGTAATATCTCTAGTAAAGGTAAATTTATAAGTATGAATGCAAGTTGTGAAGTTTGTTCACAAGAAGAGAGAGATGAACTATTTAAGGCTTTTCAAGACCATTGTGATGTTAAGATGGTAATCTAATAATAGATAGATTTAACTCTATAATTGTTCTTAATAATTAAACAATATTATTAATTATTAATATTTATCACAAAGTAATCACATTTTTAGTACTATTTTGTTTTTAAATATTAATTATAAGGAATAACAATGTTAGAACGAATTAAAGAGTTAAAAAAACAACACAATGCAGTTATTATTGCCCATCACTATGCACCAATTGAAACACATGAAGTTAGTGATTATTTATCTGATAGTTATGGGTTTTTTACGGATATAAAAACTATTGGACAAAGAGATGATATTGATATAGTGGTAGTTCTTGCACCTACTTTTTTTGCAGAAATGGCAGTTGCTATGATACCTAATAAAAAAGTAATAATGCCACTATTATCAGATTGTCCTATTGCTAGTCACTCAAATTTAAGTTTTGATAAAATTTTTCAATTTATTGAACAGTATCCAAATTTACCATTTGTATGTTATGGAACATCTCCATTACCTATAAAACTTCTTGCTGATTATATTACAATTCCTGGTAGAGTAGTTGAAACAATAAACTCTTTAGATGCTCCACAAGTACTTTTTGCAGGAGAGAGTAATTGTGCAGATGAGGCAGTTGAACATTTAGGAGATAAGATTATAAACTATCCTTATAATCCAACTTGTAATGTATATAATTCTGCTGTTATTGCAGATGTTCTAAGAGCTAGAGAAGAGCATAAAGATTGTATGGTACTAGTTCACCCAGAGTGTAAACCAGAAGTAACTGAAATTGCAGACCGTGTTATGGGAACTGGTGATATGCTAAAATTAATAGAAGAGAATGGAGATAGTGTTAATACTTATGTATTAGGTACAGAAGAAGGTTTTTATGAAAGAGCTAAAAAAGAGTTTCCCAATAAAAATATTATTCATCTAACATCTAAACTTGTTTGTAATACATTTAAAGTATTTAGACTAGAGTTAATAGCAAGTTCATTAGAAGATATTGAGTCTGCTCCTCAAATAGAACTAAATCAAGCTATTGCTAATAAAGTCAAAATTTTATTTGAAGATTTTTTTAATCAATATGAAAATGTTGCTTAACCTTTATAAAAGGCTTAATTTAATAAGCCTTTTAGGAGGTTATTTTGCCTCTATATATTCATAGGTTTTAACTGTATGTTCAATATAATCATTAGTAGAATAGCTTCTAGAACTATCTATTTTTATTGGCATATCATTACTATTATATGTTAAACTATTTGTTTGAACAGAAGTGATTTTAGTCTCATTTACATAATAATGCATTGTTTCTTCTGTTATATTATTTTTACCGTACCAACCAAACCAACCATAAAAAGATGATTGAAATGTAGCGATATAATAGTATGGGTTTTTCTTATTATCAAATTTTCTATCAAATGTTAAATCTTTTGTAGTTTCATCTGTAATAGTTATATGTGTTGGATTATCTCCCGTATATGTAATTACCCATGTTCCTGTAGTTGTTGTACCATTATCATCATAAGATATATTTTTCCATTCTAAAGGTTTATTTCCATCCCATTTAATGACATCACCTCTACTATAAAGTTTCCCCTTATCATAATTTAACCATGAACTTACTTTATCTCCAGAATAGATAACTTCTGCTCTACTTGTTGATGTTGAAGGAGAACCACCACTATAGCTAGATGTACTAGTTTCTGTACAGTCATCTCCTATATATCTATTTTTACTATCATATTTATATATACAAGTATCTTCATCTCTAGATGTCTCTTTACCATTATATGTTGATACACTTATAGTTGTATCTTTTATAATTCTATTACTACTATCATATTCATAAGTTGTAGTAGTAGTATCAGTAGTTTTTATATCTCCATAGTTGTCTTCATTATATTCTGTCTCTTTTGAAACAAGTAATCTTTTTCCACTACTACTAGGTGATACCGTAGGTGTAGGTTGGGTATATGTCTCTTTAATAACATTAGCTTTTTCAGTAGATATAGTGATTTTATCATATACAGTCTCTAATCTTGTATCAACACAACCCATATCTATTCCACAGTTATTTAAATCTTTTGGAAGAGTATTTTTTATACCATTAGCTATAAGTTCAGATGCCATCTCTTTTAAGTTTGCTAACATACTATTTTGTGCATCTAATCCTGCACCTCTTAAAGTGTTGATATTAGTCTCCAACGCATCTAATAGTTTTGCATAAAATTTATCTTGTGTAGTGTTATTTTTTAAATTTCTAATTGCAGTTAAATCACTATCACTAAAATAGTTCTTATCAACCATAGAAGCTAAAATAGATAACTCTTTTGTCTCATTTTGCTCATAAGTTTTAAATCCATTAAATGGAAGTGTAAATTTACCATTATCATAATTGACTTTTGCTTCATCTTGAAGCTCTAATAAAATTGGTTTAGTTGGGTCTCTTGTCTCTAAGAAATATTTACCATCTTCTGTTAGAGTAATCTTTTGCCAAATATCATCAAAACTATCACCTTTATTTAAAGTTACTTTTGTCTGTAGTTCAAAATTTTCACAAATACCATTCTCATTACCATCTTGACAGATATTAACTACTATCTCATGAGGAATTCCTACAATTTGTAAAATTTTTTGCAGAAGCTCTTTAGCCTCTTTAGATGAAGAGCCTCCCCCACAGTTTACCAATATAAACATTGATATTATACTCAATAACCATATAAATCGTTTCATTTTATTACTCCTTTACCTAAATTTAACTTATTTAAATATTATATCACAATTAACTTACATATTAAGTTATAATCAAGATATTTAATTATTACTACACTTTAGACAAAAAATATAAAGGATTAAGAATAGTTTAAAGAAAAAGATGATTCTTAGAATGTATGCTCACACAACTAAGAATCATAGAAATTATACTACAAAGTATCCAATATAAAA
>JAMOOP010000161.1 GCA_027065385.1 Campylobacteraceae bacterium
AGTGATATTATTATTTTCACAGTAATCCTTTACTGCAAGTGTCTTATGCCAAGAGGCATTATCAATTAAAAAAGCAAGAGGAATATTTTCAGTATAGTTAGTTCTGACTTTTGTAAAATGCTCTATTGTAGCTTCAGCATTACCTCTGTCATGAAATGAACTAATAATATTACCATCTCTAAGATTTATACTACCAAAGCAATTCAGAGAAGTACCGTATCTATAACCTGAATATACTACAGATGTACCACTTACAGACCAAGAGGTAACTCTATTAGTCTCTGAGCTAAATCTACTCTCATCTTGAGAGAGAAGTATCGTATTTATAGGTAGTTTAAGTAGTTTTTTTTAATTCTTCTTTCCAAGTAGCTATTTTTAATTCTGACTTCTTTGGATCAATTTTAGTAGCTATTTTATGAGTAATACCCAAGCTTTTCAACAGTGCATACACACCAGCTCTTGTGTAGGTTACTCCATATTTAGCTTCAATTAAATCAACTAATATTTTTCCATCCCAGCCTTTAAATACTATGGGATATGTGTTTTTAATAATATTTCTTAACTCTTCTTTATTCTCATCAGTTAAAAAACTTTTATTATCTCCACCTCTGTTATCTTGAATTGATTTTATACCACCTTCAAAGTATTTATTAATCCAAGTTCCTACTGTTTCTTTAGTTCTACCGACCATTTTTGCTATATCTCTTTTTGTTATGCCATTGGAATACATTGATACATAGGTTAATCTTTCTTTTACTGTTGCATTTCTTTCTTGCTTTAATAAAAGTGATATATCTTCTTTAAATTTATCTGTAATTTTTAATTTTATATTCATAGTTTTACTACCTATTTTAGATAGTTTATTATATTATAAATTTCTTAAGTTTGATTTTATATAGCTATAGAGAAGCTGATATGCAAGATACAAGCCTTTATACAGTGTTAAACATCATACAAGAGAATCTAATCCGTGCTAATAATATAACTGGTGTAAATAAAGAGACTGGAAGAAAATTTACATCTCGTG
>JAMOOP010000162.1 GCA_027065385.1 Campylobacteraceae bacterium
CTATGAGCTTATTTTGATTTAATATACAAAAATCTTTAGTAGTTGTAAAAAAGTGTCGTTTTGTAGTTTCATCATCTACTAAAAGCTGTACTAACTCTATATCTATCTCTTCAATAGCTGTAAGTATTTTTGGTATAAATAGCTTTCCGTTTTTATCTGAAAAGGTATTAGACTGTTTTAGTATTTTTTCGGTGTGTTTTATTAGTGGTAGTGTGTTTTCTTCTTTCATTTACTGCTCTTTATTCTAAAAATATAGGAATTATTTTCCTATTAGTCTAAAACTATTGCGTATTTTTCTTATTAATTGTTTAAAATAGGAATATATTTCCGAATTATTTCAATATGTTTATTTTAGTAATGTTTTATATGAAATTAACACAACAAGATATGGCACGGTTATTAGAAGTTGATGCTAGAACTCTAAGAAATTGGAGGAAAAACAAACCTTTTTTGTATAAAACACTTATGAAAGGTTTTGCTAGTGATGAGGTGGTTAAACAAGCTAAAGAGAATTATGAGAAGTTGGAGGAGTTGCATAAAAACTTAATGTAAATAGTGCTAAATAATCTATTATAACAATCCTATGATATAATACAACCATCAAAGGGTAACTGCTTTGTGTGTTGAAATCTAACTGGCATTAGATGATATAACTTAATCGGTTAAGCTCTATCATTCTTTATTGAGTGGTAGAGCTTTTTTCTCTATTGTATTAATAGCTACTTCTTGAAAAAAATTCTTCTCTTTTTTTAGTGCATCTTTTTCTAACTCTTTAAATAACTTTGGTTCATATTGAGAGTAAATTTCTGATTTTTTTATAGTTTAACCTTTTAAATAATATTTTGTATGTATTAATTTAGAGTAATAATAGTCTTTAAAGTGTATTTTTAGGTTTTATTAGCGTTTGTTAGATGTAGTTTTGGTGGAGACGTGCGGTATCGAACCGCAGTCCTAAAACTAATTTTCAATGACGTCTACATGCTTAGAGAAATTGTTAAAGTTTAATCTTGCTTCACACAATTTGC
>JAMOOP010000163.1 GCA_027065385.1 Campylobacteraceae bacterium
CTTCCTTTATCTTTGGTTGGATTTGGAAGTTATTTTAACATCTAACCTCTTCAAATCCAAAATTACAACTTCTAATATTCGCTTTTTTAATGATTTTTATAAAAATTGCACTTTGGATTTAAATTCGAGCAGATTTCCATTTAAAAGTAAAAAAATAGATAGTCGTTACCGATTTTATTTAGATAATCCTTTAGATGAAGAAGCAATAACCTCAACAATAGATAAAATACTTAAAGCATTAACAACTTTTCCAAGTAGAAATGTAGATAATAGCTAAATTTAAAAAATATGTTAAAATTAACTAAAAGGAGCAAAAAATGCAAAAAGCAAAATTACCACAAATAGATATAGAAACAATCAAATTTGAAATAATAGAGAGATTAAAACCACTCAATCCAAATAAGATTATACTCTTTGGAAGCTACGCTTATGGAACACCAAATAAAGAGAGTGATATTGATTTATTTTTATTAAAAGATGATTTGGAGATTAAAGATTTAAGATATTATGAGAGAAAAGCTAGAAAAAATATTATGGATTTGATTTTTAAATATAAAATAGGGTTTGATATATTATCAGCTCCAACAAAATATATAGAGAACCGAGAAGATTATTTTTATAAAGTGGATATATTGCAAAATGGGAGAGTTTTATATGAACAAAACAGCATCTAAAGAGTGGCTTACAAAAGCTTGGCATAATCTATCCACTGCAAGATTATTATATGAAGTTAATCATTATACGGATATTATTGCTGTAGAGATACATTATGCAGTGGAAAAATCCTTAAAAAGCTTTTTGGCTTTTAAGAATAAAAGAATACCTAAAACTCATAACTTATTAGAAATTTATATCTATATTGATAATTTTATCGAATTTGATAATGATGAATTGTTGCTTTTAAAAGATATTTCCTCTTATCATATAGAAGAGTCCTATCCTGCATTTAATAGACCTCTTCCCCCACGAGATGAGATAAAAAAGGTATTGGAGTTTTCAGAAAAGCTTTTTGAAGATGTTTGTGATATTTTAGATATTAAAAGTTAAAAGAGATGAACTCGAATAAGAAGGAGCAAAAGATGACAAAAGAAAAGCTATTCAATAAACTAAGAGACAAAGGCATCTTTTGGTCTTACTCCAAAGATATAAGCTATGAAAAAGCAGGAGATAAACTATTTTTAGAATATCTACTAAAATACGGAGATTTTGATGATTTGATATGGGCTTTTAAACTCTATCAAAAAGAATATATCAAAGAGATATGGGAACAGAGATTACAAAGTGATAGACAGTTTATCCGACTCAATCTATTTTTGGCAAGAGTCTTTTTTGGTATGGATGTGGAGAGTAGCTATTTTAAGGAGATGAAAAATGCAAGACTTGAAAAATTTAGACTGTTTGCTTCCTAAGACGCAAAAGCTTTTACTCAAAATGATTGGTGAGTGTAGTTTTCTTGATAAATATGTACTTGTGGGTGGTTCGGCTTTGGCTATGTATCTTTGTCATAGAAAGAGTGAGGATTTAGATTTTTTTACTTATAGTGATAACTTTGATAAAAAAGAGATTTTTGATTATATTCAAACTTTTGAAAACCAAGAGATAATCAATCAGACACCACAACAGGTTGATTTGCTATTAGATGGGGTCAAAGTGACCTTTTTTAATGCTAATTGGAAATTTTTAGAACCTACAAAAATAGAGAAGTTTAACTTAGCTTCTATTGAATCTATCTCTGCTATGAAAGTAAATGTAGTCTTTTTGAGAGCCAAATATCGAGACTATTATGATTTGTACTGTTTGGTAAAAGATGGAATGAGTTTAAGAGATATATTTGAATATAGTATCAATATTGTTGAGGGGATTAATTTTAAACTTTTTGCTATTGCTTTGGTTTATATTGATGATATAGAGGATGATAATATTGAATACCTTGAACCAATAGAGACAATATCCAAAGAGGAAATAAGAGATTTTTTTCAGGATAGAATAGATAAAGTTGCAAGGAGCAAAAAATGACAAAAGAGACTATACTAAACTATCTAAAAACCCATAAACAGAATTTTCAAAAAAAATATGGAATATTTACACTTGGATTATATGGTAGTTATGCCAGAGATAGTGCAACTAAAGATAGCGATATTGATATATTTTATGAAAGAGATAGAAACTTTATACTAAAAAGTGGTTTGGAGTTTTTGGCATTGGCTGAACAGATAGCAAAAGAGTTAAATGTTCCAAAGGTTGATTTTCTAAAATTAAGCTCCATGAACCCTATTGTAAAATTTTATGCTAAAGAGGATTTTATATATGTTTGATAAAAATTTGCTCCATATCTTTACAATGCTAGAGTGTATTGAAAAATGTTGGATTTATACAGAGGAGTTTGATAACGCTTATAATTTTTTATGGGCAAATGAACAAAAAGAGAGCGTTCCTACCAAATTAAAACGGTCAGAAATTGCAGGGATAAGAGATAAAATATCTCATGATTATAGACCTGATAGAGAGTTGATTAATGAGTTTTTGAAGTCTCCTTATTATAAACATATAGATTTATATAATCTGAAAAAGGATTAAAAAATTATGTTAAATTACTTAAAAATATACCATTATATTTTTTTTATATTAACAACTATTACTGTTATACTTTTATATAACTTTGGAGATAGAGAGATTGCTATATATTTTTATAATATGCCAAATAGTAAGATAAAAGAGTTTTTTCATTTTATAACTAGATTTGGTAAAAGTGAGTGGTATTTAGTTCCATCTATTTTACTTTTTTGGTATTTTAGAAAAGTTGAAAATAGAGAGTATGCTAAGATGGCTTGGTATATATTTGTAACAAATGTTATAGCAGGAGTCGGGGTTTGGTTATTTAAGTTTCCATTTGGAAGAGCTAGACCTAAACTTTTTTTACAAGATAATATTTATGGATTTGAGTGGTTTGAGATAAACCATAAATTAACCTCTTTTCCATCAGGACATACAATTACTGCTATATCCTCTGCTGTGGCACTATCTCTTCTTTTTCCTAGATTTAAATATATATTTATTCCTTTTGGAATAGTTATAGCTTTTAGTAGAGTTGTGGGGACAAATCACTATATGAGCGATGTTATATTTTCACTATTTTTGGGTAGTATGGTGGCTACTGTTTTGTATAAATATTATTTTAAAAGAAAGATATAGTTTATATAGCAATATAGATAATTTTTATGTATAATCTCAGCTTAATTTAAAATTAGGAGAGATAATGCGACATATTATTTTATTAGCTATATTTTTATTTTCTACCCTTACCACTTATGCTGATACAGTAAAAGTTGGTATTAAACCTTCTGAACCGTGGGTGATGTATGATAAAAACAGAACCGTCGAAGAGAGGAAGCCTATTGGTTTTAGTATTGATTTATGGAACAAAATAGCCCAAAATCTAAACTTAAATACAGAGTTTGTATATTTTGACTCAACAACAGATTTAATAAATGCTACAAAAGATAATAAAGTAGATGTGGGCATTTCTGCTATTACTATAACTTCAGATAGAGAAGAGGTTATTGATTTTTCTAACTCTATGTATGAACTAGGTCTGCAAGTTATGATAAATGCAGAAAATGCCTCATCTAGTGTTTTATCTATTATGGCAAAAGAGATAAAAAAGATGATGACAACACAATCTATTATTATCTTTTTTCTATTTCTTCTTATTACTATCCATTTAAGATGGTATGTTGATAAAAAAGATAAAAATTCAGACCTATTTTCTAAAGAGTATGTTATTGGAATAAAAGATGCCTTTTGGTGGGGAATAACTATGCTTGTTACTTGGGAGACTCCTCATAGTAAAGGGTTAGCTAGAATTATTGATTTATTTTGGCATATAGTTGGAATTATTGCTATTAGTATCTTAACTGCTATTGTAACAGCAGCACTTACTGCTCAAACTATTGGTGGGTCTATTCACTCTGAAAAAGATTTAGCAGGTAAGTATATAGCAGCTGTAGCTACTGATGCTCCTAGAAAATATTTAGAGAAAATTGGTGCAAATGTTGTTCCCGTTAAAACGCTAAATGATGGTATAGAACTACTTAAAAAAGGAAAAGTTAAAGCTTTAGTTCACGATGGACCAAGACTTGTATATTTAGCAAATAAGATAAATAAACAAGAAAAAAGAAGAGTTTTAGCTGTTTTACCATTTAAGTTTAATCCTCAAAACTATGGTATAGTATTCCCAACAGGAAGTAGCTTAAAAGAGTTAGTAGATAGAACACTTTTAAAACTTAGAGAGTCTGATGGGCTAGATAGTAGTTATCATAAAAAATTAAGAGAGAAGTGGTTAAAAAACAAATAATATATAGTAGAGGAGCTATTTTCTTTTAGCTCTCTCTATATTTCTTAAATGCTCTTTATAAGAGTTACTAAAATCATGAACTCCATTTCTGTTTTTCATAAAAAATAGATAACTACTCTTATCTGGGTGTATAGCTGAAATTATTGCATCTATAGATACAGAACAGACAGGATAGGGTGGCAGACCTCTGTTTAGATATGTATTAAATCTACTCTTATCCTCTTTTATTCTTTTTGGTGTGACCTTTATATGTGAATATTTACCATAGTTTAGTGTACCATCCATCTGCAAAGGCATATATTTTTTTAATCTATTATATATAACAGATGAAATTTTTGGCATCTCTTCAATATTTGCAGCCTCTTTTTGAATAATAGATGCTATTGTAAGATAAAGTATCCACTCTTTTTTATCGTATCTTTGTAACTCTTTTAATGCTAATTTTTTATATTTTTTTTCACTTAAATTTACTAAAAAACTTATTAGTTTTTCCTCTTTTATACCTTTAGGGAGATGATATGTATCGGGAATTATTCCCGCTTCTGGATATGGGCTATATTTTGAGTAGTTTCCATCTAATTTTTTATAATCTAAGTTATATTTTTTAGCAAGATTTTTAAAAAATATAGTTTTTGTCTCACCAGGAATTAGTCTTACTATATTAAAATCTTGTATAGCAGAAGTTGTTAATTTATAAAGAAAATCTAAACGATTTATTTCCCCTTTTTTTATTTTTAAATCTCCAACTTTAGGTTGACCAATAGCTACTAAAAGATAGGTGTCTATTATAGAGAGTTTAAAGCCTTTTTTTTGTAAAAAGTTAATTGTATTGGTTACTGAACCTTTAGGTAGTTTAATGGTTTTATTAGCTATATTATTGGGTATATTTAGTGGTATTGTTATATAAAATATAGCAGAAATTATAACAATAGCTATAATATCTAAAATAGTAAAAATAGTTCTGTTTATTAATTGTGAATTTTTCATTATAAATATTATACCTAAAAATATTATAAAAATATGATAAAATAAAAATATGAAAAAACTTTTTTTAATATTGATACCTATTATATTTACAAGCTGTGCTTCAAAAAATCCTATAACTTGGGAAAACAGAGTTACCAATTCACATATTAAACCAATTAATTTAGCCTATAATGAGTATGGAAAAGAGAACAATCAAACTATTCTTTTTATTCATGGTTTTGGTGAAAGTAGATACACTTGGCGTTTTATAACTAAGCCATTAGCAAAAAAGTATCATTTAGTTACAATTGATTTAAAAGGTTTTGGAGAATCTCCTAAGACAGAAGATGAAGATTACTCTGTCTATGACCAAGCTAAATTAATAGAAAATTTTATAAAACAAAAAGGGTTAAAAAATTTAACTATTGTTGGTCGCTCATTTGGTGGTGGTGTTGCTTTAGTTTTAGCTCTTATGCAAGAGAAAAAGATGTTTAAACATAATATAAATAGACTTATTCTTATAGATACAATGTCATATAAACAGCATCTACCATCTATGATGTGGTTACTACAAAAACCTATTATTGGATATTTGGGAATTCATTTACTAAGTGCTGATACTATTGCACTAGAGGCATATAACTTTGCATTTAGTAATGATAAGCTTATTCCAAAAGATAGCATAACTCAATCTTCTAAAATGATGGATTTACCAAATGCAAAGTATGCTTATAAACAGACAGTAGATTATATTATTCCTGATGATATTGCAAAAGTGGAAAAGGAGTATAAAGATATTAAAATCCCAACTCTTATAATTTGGGGAAAAGATGATGTATCTATCCCTTATAGATTTGGTATAAGATTACATAGAGATATAAAAAATAGTAAACTTATACTTTTAAAAGGTGTAGGACACATGCCTCAAGAAGAGTCTCCTAAAAAGGTTATAGAGGCTATAGAGGATTTTATGGCTAGTTAAAAAGAGAAATTTTCTATTCTTTGTAGAACTACGCTACTATATTGAGGTTTAGATACTACAAAATTATAAATATCTATATATTTTTTCGATTTTACTATATCTATTAAAATATCTTCTCTAAACTGCATATAGTCATGTATCATACTGTTTCTAAAACCTATAGCACCTACTAGATTGGAATAAGTTTCTGTATCTATTGCCCCTACTTCATAGAGTATAAATAGTCCATCTCTTCCTCTCTGTGGAATAATTGGACAGTTAAACTCTTTTAAGATTTTTTTACACTTTCCTATCATATTCTCTATAAGAACTTGTAAAGAACTTTTTGATGCTCTAATCTCAATAGGATTTAAGCTATCTTTTTCAGATAAGAAATCTAAAATTTTTTTCTCTTCATTTGCTATCTGTTGGCTTTGATGTAAATCATTACAGTAAGAGATTAACTCATCAACACTTTTAATATTTTCATAATTTAAAATTAGTCTCTTTCCAACTCTAAGAGCCATAAGTTCAGCCTCTTTTCTTTTTTCTCTATCTTCTATACCTCTAATATCCTCAACACCTGCTATTCCAAATACTCTTCTTGCTATCTTGCACCCTGCAAAACCTACACTTTGAGAGAATATATTTTGCATAAACTCTTTTTTAAACTCTTCTAACTCCTCTTTATCTATAAATCCATCTTTTAGTAGTGCAGAGTTTGGGTATTTCTCCCATAACTCTAAAAATTTACTCTCAAATTTACTATAAATCTCTCTTATTGTATCTAATATCCACTCTTGATACTCTCTATTTCCACTTCTATAAAAATGGGATATATATGAGTTTATAAGATTTGCTATTAATGCACCAATATCAAACCCAAAAGCACCAACAAAGGCAAACTCTGGGTCTATAACAAAACTCTCCTCTCTATTTAACATAATAGAGCCTGTGTGTAAATCTCCATGAAGTAGAGCATCAGTTTGAGTCATAAAGATATATTTTAATTTTAGAATATTTTTTTTATAATCACTCTCTTTAAAAAACTCTTTTGCTTCATTTAATAAATCTAGATTTATATCATTAGTCTTATCTTCCATAAAAGCTAGAGTAAATACAAAATCTTCTGTAAGTTTACATAGTTCTGTGTTTTTATTAAATCTATATATTAACTCTCTCTTCTCTTTACTACTTAGATATAGAGATGATGAGAAAAAAAGAGTATTGGCTAAAAAGGTAGATATTTGTTCTGCAAAATTTGGATAGTAGATAGTATCTATTAACCCTTTTCTCATAATAATATGTTTAGATAGATTTTGCATAATAATTAAACTCATACTCTCATCTGCATAATATATTTTTGGTACTAAATTTGGAACTAATTTACTATAAAACTCTAATGCTCTAATCTCATAATTCATTCTCTCTCTTGATAGAGAAAATCCTTCCCCTGCTATTCTAAGATATGGAACTGCTTGTTTAACTATTAAGCTCTTTTTATTTGTTCTATTTGTAACTATATAGACAAAGTTTAAATTACCATCACCAATTTCACTAACTTCTATATCTTCATTTTCTAAATAATCTTTTATCTCTTTTATATTTAATATATACTTTTTTACACTATCAATAGTTAATATCTTATATGACAAACTCACTCCTTATCTCTTATTTTTCTTTAAATATCTATCTACTCCCTTTGCAATACCATCTGCTAAAAGAGTTTGATAGTAATCATTTAAAAGATTTTTACCCTCTTTTGGGTGTGTGATATAACCAATTTCCACTAAAATAGATGGCATTTGAGCACCAACTAATACCCAAAAATTAGCTCTTTTTACTCCACCATCACCTATAGATTTATAATGTTTTCTTAAGCTATTTAACATATTTCTTCTAACATCTAAACCTAGTTTATGAGACTCAACTATTTTTTCTCGATTTAAAAGAGATAAATAAGCATTTTTAGTATAGTAATCTTTATGTTCAAACATTACACTATTCTCTTTTTCAGCTGCCTCTTTAGCTCTTTTAGATTGTGCAGGTGATAGATAATAAACCTCTATACCTTTAAAAAATTTGGCTTTTCTTTTATTTGGTGCAGCATTAGCGTGAACTGATATAAATACATCGGCTCTTTTTTTATTGGCAAATTCAGTTCTTTTAGGAAGTTTTATAAATTTATCTTTATATCTTGTCATATAGACCTTATAGCCCATATTTTTTAATTTTACTCTTATTTTCCTAGATACACTTAAAACTATCTTTTTCTCATTTCTACCACTACAACATGTAGCACCATTATCTTTTCCACCATGTCCTGCATCTATAACTACAATAAAATCTTTTTTATTTTCTATATTAGATATACTCTTTCCAGAAATAGTAGCATCTCTACCATAGATTAAAGGAATAACCAAAACTTTACCACTATAGACATGTTTATTAAGTGCTTTTTGTGAAGATTTAATAACTACACGAACCCTTTCGGAATTATTTTGTGCTATTCTAAATGAGTCTATATTTTTATAACTATGATGAGATATTCCTTTGCCTGAAGGCAGAGTTGCTCCATATATATCATATACATATTTAGTCATACCATCTTCAAGAGGAATGGCAAAATATTTTACCCCCTCTATATCAGATGAGAAATATAGCTTTAACTCACCATTTCTTATTTTACTTTTAACAAAATAGTTATCTGCAAATAGACTATTTACAGAAAAAACCACGAAAAAAAGCAGTAAAATTTTTTTATTAAGAATTATCTTCTCCATTCATTAACTTCTCCATAAGTTCTTTGACGGTTATAATCTCATTTAGTCTATAACCATTAGCACCTGTGAAGAAGAGTCCACTCTCTTTAATTCCATCATAAGCATCACTTAATCTATCAGCAATACAATAACCAACTATTTTTGCCTCAACTCCACGATTACACGGTGCAACGCAGTTTGATATACAAGCTACTTTAGGAGCAGTTCCTGCCTCAATATCTCTATGAAGTTGAGTCTTAACTCCTCTGGCAGGATAACCAACAGGAGATTTAAATAGTTTAATATCTTCTTCTTTAGCATCAATTATAACCTGCTTCATAACATCACTTGTATCACACTCAATTGTACCAATAAATCGTGTACCCATCTGTACAGCAGATGCACCTAAATCAAGCATTTTAACTATATCTTCATGAGTCCAAATTCCACCAGCTGCAATAACAGGAATATTACCCCAATTTTTTGCTTCTTGGACTACAGGAGGAAGTATATTTTCTAATTGGTTCTCTTCTTTAAAACAATCATCATATTTAAAACCTTGATGTCCACCACTTAAAGGACCTTCCACTACTACAGCATCTGGTAATCTATTATGTGTTTTTTCCCATCTTCTACATAAAATTTTTAAAGCTTTTGCAGTTGATACAATAGGAACAAGTGCAACAGAAGGATAATCTTTTGTAGCCTCTGGCATGGTTAAAGGAAGTCCTGCACCTGTAATTATCATATCAGCCCCTGCTTTACAAGCATCTTCAACTACTCTATTATATTCACTTTGTGCATAAAGAACATTACAAGCTAAAGGTTTATCTCCACAAATCTCTCTTGCATTATCAAATATTTTCTTTAAAGCCTTATAAGAGTAAAAATTAATAGCATCAAGAGGTCTATGCTCTTTTCCTACAACCTTATCAGCATAGGCTCTATTTTTATAAACACCTGTACCAACAGCTGATATAACACCTAGTCCCCCCTCTAAACTAACTGTTCCTGCTAACTTATCCCATGATATACCAACACCCATACCACCTTGAATAATAGGTTTCTCTATGGTATATTTCCCAATTTTAAAAGATTTAAATGACACTACTTTACCTTTATTTTTGCAAATTTTCTTTTTCCTACTTGCAAGATATATTCACCAACTTTCAAATTCATTTTCATATCAGAAATTTTCTCTTGGTTAATTCGTACAGCACCCTGTTTTATATCTCTTCTAGCTTGTGAAGTTGATGGTTCTAGCTTTGCATCAACCAGTGCTTTACAAATCCATATACCATTTTCAACTTCAAATTCTGCTATATTAGTAGGTAGTTTATTTGATTTAAATACATTATCAAACTCACTCTTTGCCATAGTAGCAGACTCTTTATTATAAAATCTAGTAGTTATCTCTAAAGCCAAATTTTCTTTAACTATTTTGGGGTGTAGTGAGCCATTTTCTACACCTTTTTTTATTTCCTTTATCTCTTCTAAAGATTTATCACTAAGTACCTCATAATATCTCCACATCAGTTCATCAGATATAGATAAAACTTTAGCATAAATATCTTTTGCAGGTTCAGTTATACCTATATAGTTATTAAGAGACTTACTCATTTTCTGAATACCATCAAGACCCTCTAAGATTGGCATCATTAAAACAGCCTGTTCCTTTCCAATTCCATAAGCTCTTTGAAGATGTCTTCCCATTAAAAGATTAAATTTTTGGTCTGTTCCACCTAATTCTATATCTGATTTTAGCTCAACACTATCATACCCTTGAAGAAGTGGATATAGAAACTCTGAAATAGATATACTCTGTCCACTCTTATATCTCTTCTCAAAATCATCTCTTTCTAACATTCTAGCTACATTAAAAAGTGTAGTAAGCCCAACCAATCCACTAGCACCCAATCTATCTAACCACTCTGAATTAAATACAACTTTAGTTTTTGACTCATCTAAAATATTAAAAACCTGCTCTTGATATGTTTTAGCATTTGCTAGAATTGTATCTCTATCAAGTACTTTTCTAGTCTCACTCTTTCCTGTTGGGTCACCAATAGTTGCTGTAAAATCACCAATTAAAAGTTGTACTACTCCACCATGATTTTGAAATATTTTTAGCTTTTGAAGTAAAACTGTATGTCCTAAATGTAAATCAGCCCCCGTTGGGTCAAATCCTGCTTTTACTGTAAAGGTTGTACCATCTTTATAATATTTAGTTACAAGATTTTCAACTCTTTCTATATCTATAATCTCAGCTACACCTCGTTCAATCTCTTTTAATGCTATATCTATTTCATCTTTTTTTGACATAATTACCTCTAATTTTATTTATTATTATACGCATCATTTAGACTAATCATATCAACTAGTTTAAATTTCTTACTCAATTTATCTCTTAATTTTTTACTATTTTGCTCTTTTGTTTCAATCTCAATTTTACAAAACTCTGCACTCTCACTACTACTAATTCCAAGCTCAATACTTAATACATTTAAATCCATAACTGCTAATTTATGTAAAAGCTCTGCTAATATCCCTTTTTTATTTTGTAAACTAATAATCAGTTGATAGCGAGACGATTTGCTATTAGCCCATGATATAAATACCATAGGCTCATGATTTTGCATCTTTTTATATGCTTGTTTACACAGTTTATGGTGAATTGTTACACTATTATCTTTTTTATAAAAGGCTACAATATCATCTCCCATTTTAGGGTGGCAACAATAGTCAAAATCTATATTATCAATCTGTTTATTGCTAATAAATTTAAAATGCTCTTTTATAAACTCTTTTGGATAAATAAAATCATCACTTAAATTTTGATAATTGGTTATAAAGCGTCTTAATACATCATAATATATCTGTTTATTACTTGTAAGCTTAAAAGCATTCTCTTTAGACTCACATAGATTAAATAGAGATTTAACCTCATCTATTTTCATATCAAAAAGTAGTGAAAATATATTAATTGCACTTAAACTATTACACTCTTTGATTTTCTGTTTACAAGCATTTTTAATACCCTCTTTGGCTCTACTTGTTTTTACTGTATCTATCCAAGAGCAGTGAACAGTTGCATCTTTATCTGTATTTATTTTTACAATATCACCATTTTTAAGAGGAGTTAGAAGTAGAGCTTTTTGTTTATTAACTAATGCCGATATAGCCATATCTCCAATATCAGAATGAATTGCATAGGCAAAATCAAGAGCAACTGCATCTCTTGGAAGAGTATAATTATCTCCAGCAGGAGAAAATACAGAAATATCATCAGAAAACAAATCACCTTTAGCTAAAGCAAAAAACTCTTCTATAGACTCATCTTGATACTGTAAAGACTCTAACCAATCTAAATTAACGGCAGTTTGAGTTGTTCCACCATCTTTATAATGCCAATGAGCTGCTATTCCAAATTCAGCAGTTTTGTGCATCTCATAAGTTCTAATTTGAGTCTCTACAATTCCATCATCATCAAATAGAGTTGTATGAATTGTACTATATCCATTCTCTTTAGGAAGTGTTACATAATCTTTAAATCTTGATATTATAGGTTTATAATGAATATGAAGCAGACCTAAAACTTTATAACAATCAATATCATCTTTAACTAAAACTCTAATAGCAATAAGGTCTAATATCTCATCAATCCCTATCCCTTTTCTCTGCATCTTCTGATACATAGAGTAGTAGTGTTTTACTCGTCCAAATATCTCAAAATCATTCTCTTTAAAACCATTTAAAATCATAAGATTTTTAATTTTCTGAATAAAAGTATTTAATTTTAATTGAAGACTTTGACTATGCCCTTTAATATAACTATCTATTTCTTTATAAGCATTAGGATAGATATAGTAAAAACTTAAATCTTCTAATCTATTTTTTATTTGACCAATACCTAATCTATGTGCAATAGGAGCATATACTACCATTGTCTCTTCTGAAATTCTAAGTTGTTTAGACTCCGATAAGGCATCTAGCGTCATCATATTATGGAGTCTATCACAAAGCTTTACAACCAAAACTCTAACATCTTTAATAGAAGTTAGTAACATTTTTCTAAAAGTGAGTGCTGAAGAGATAAGTTTTTGATTTGAGGTTGACGGAATAAGCTCCTCATCACGAATTACATCTATTTTAGTAAGTCCTTCAACTAAAAGTGCGACATCTTTACCAAATATCTCTTCTAACTCTTCTATAGTAAAATCTGTATCTTCTACTACATCATGTAAAAGGGCTGATACAATCATTGTCTCATCATTAGAAATCATAGCAGTAAAAACAGCTACAATAATGGGGTGAAGAATATATGGTTCACCACTCTTTCGAGTCTGTCCAATATGTGCGTTTTTAGCTATTTTTAGTGCTTTAGAAATAATTTCTGAATTAGAGTCGCTATAAGAAAAGAGAAGTTTCTCAGCCTCCTCTATTGTAGAAATATTATCTGCTTTCCTGAGTAAAGCCTCCAAAATATTTACCCCTCGTCTGAAACTATTATTTTACCCTCTGCAATCTCTACTAACGCAATATCGGTAAATTTATCAACTTTTGGGTCCATATCAACAAGTGGTGAAGCACCTTTTGCTATCTCTTCTGCTCTTTTTCCTACAGCAATTGCTAATAAATATCTATCAAACGAGAGTCTCTCTAGTGCTTGTGCTGTTAATTTTTCTATTTTCATTAATTTATCTCCTTTTTATTCTACTATAGAGCATAAATCTCTATTTCCATTTACTATTGCCAATAAATTACCCTTTTCAAACATATTACATACAATTATTGGCATATTATTATCTCTAGCTAATGCAATAGATGTGTCGTCCATAACCTTAATATGTTCTGTTAGGGCTTGGTCATAAGTTATCTTATCTAATTTTACAGCATCATCAAATTTTTTTGGGTCTTTATCATAAACTCCATCAACTTTAGTAGCTTTTATAATAACTTCTGCCTCAATTTCAGATGCTCTAAGGGTTGCTGCTGTATCTGTTGTAAAGTATGGGTTACCTGTTCCACCTGCAAAAACAACTACTCTTCCTTTTTCAAGGTGTCTTTTAGCACGACGAATAATAAAAGGTTCACCAACCTCTTGCATAGTAATAGCACTTAAAAGTCGTGTTTGAAGTCCTGCATGTTCTAAAGCTTCTTGAATAGCAATACCATTAATAGCAGTAGCTAACATTCCCATATAATCACCACTTGTTCGCTTAATAACACCATCAGCAGCAGCAGATACTCCACGAATAATATTACCACCACCAATAACAATGGCTACTTCATTTCCATTATTTACAAGAGACTTTATTTCTGAAGATATAAAATGTAAAATTTTTGTATCAATTCCATAACCACCTTTACCAGCTAATGCTTCACCTGAAAATTTTACAAGTACTCTTTTCTTTATCATTATTTCTAACCCTCGTTTTAAGATGGAATTTTATCTGAAAGTACTTAAAATTGGTTGATTATATTTATCTACAAAAACTAATAAGAAAGATTATAAAATTATATTTTAAAGAGTATTTTTGTACTACTACCATCAACCTCTATCTTATCACTCATTAAAACAGCAAGTTTTAAACCTCTGCCATTTTCAGCCAAATAGTCCAACTCCTCAGCCTCTTTTTTAGATGGAAGTTCTTTTATTCCATTTCCTTCATCAGTTATTTTAATAAGAATAGATGTGGAAGAGATTTCAAATTCAATAGTTACAAATTTATCTGGTACTAATTGATTTCCATGAAGAACAGCATTTGTTGTTATCTCTTGAGCTACTAATAAAATAGTTTGACAAAGTGTCATATCAACTCTCTCTTTAAGTTGTAACTCTAACCAATTATAAACACTATTAATCTCATCAATACTACTAGGGATAATAATTTTATTTTTCATAGAAATCTCCAATTTTTTATTTTAGTTTATTACAGCTATCTACAACTGTAAATATTTTATGAAGTTGTGTAACTTTTAGTAGTTGAAGAGGTTGAGGGTTTAATCCACAAAGTCTTAATTGACCTCTTATACTCTTTAACTTTTTAAATGTTCCAATAACAACACTAAGACCTGAACTATCTATAAATTTAACTCTTGAAAAGTCAAGAATTATATTGGTATGTTTTCTATTAATCTCACCCTCAATAGACTTTTTAATCTCCTTCATATTACTTACATCAAATTTTTCAACATGAATTATTATTTTTTTTGCACTGCCTACTACCATTGCTGAAGTATTCATCTAATTCCTTTATATTATTTTATATATAATATAATAATGAGAAAAGATTAAAAATATCCTTTATTCGTAGAATAAAATATAATTTTAGAAATAATTATTTTATTTAAAAATTTTTTAAACATTTTTATTCAACTTATGTTTTTAATAATTAAAAATTTATGGTAAAATATATAAAAAAAAGGTAGTCATGGATAACATAAATAATATATTAATAGTTGATGATGAGCCTATAAATCTAACTATTTTAGAGTTATCACTAAATGAGTTAGAAGATATTAATATCATCTCTGCTTTAGATGGGTTTAAAGCATTAGAGCATGTTAGAGAAAAATCTATTGATTTAATTATATTAGATTTATCTATGCCAGAACTTGATGGATTAGAGGTATTAGAGATATTAAAAGAGGATAAGCCTCTAAAATATATACCTGTAATTGTAGTTACTGCTAAAACCGAAGATAGATATAAAGCTTTAGAGATGGGTGCAGAGGATTTTTTATCTAAACCTATTGATGTTATTGAGTTAAGATTTAAGGTAAATAATCTACTCAAACTTAAAAAGTTTAATGACCTACAAAAGTTTTTTAATGAGAGATTAGAAGAGGAGATAACTAAAAAAGAGAAACAGTTAAGAGAGTTTGCACATGTAGAACAAGAGTTACAACTAGCAAGGGAGATACAACAGAGATTAATTCCAAAAGAGTATCCTAAAAGTGACCAATTAGATATTTATGGTAGTTGTGTATCTGCTTCAGAGGTTGGAGGAGACTATCTTGATGTATTTCAAACTGACTCAAAAGAATATACAGTATTTATAATAGCTGATGTATCGGGTCATGGATTTGCTTCGGCTCTTATCTCTATGCAGTTTCGTTCACTAGCTAGAATTGAACTTATGAAAGGGAGTGATGATTTTGGTGCAGAGGTAGAGAGGATTAATACAGTATTTTCAAATGATAATCAAGATGGAAGTATGTTTATTACAGCTCTTTTTCTAAGATTTCACCATAAAACGGCTACTATAGAATCAGTAAATGCAGGTCACTTTGACCCATTAGGAGAACCATCTTTAAAACATACAGAGCAGACAAAAGGGATACCAATAGGAATAACACCCGATATTCCTTATGGCGTAGTTTGGGCTCCTTTTAATAGTGGTGATGCTATATTTTTATATACAGATGGTATTATTGAGTGTGAAAATATAGAGGGTATTATGTATGGAAATAGAATAAATGGACTTTATGATTGTCTTCAACCATTTAGTGCAAAAGACCAAATAGAGGTAATATTAGAGGCATTTCATGAGTTTATATATGAACAGACAGATGATGTTACAATACTCTCAATTAAAGCAATTTAAATATAAAGGTAATAATGCATAGTGTAAGTAATATATTAATAGTTGATGATGATATTATAAATCTTTCGGTATTAGAGTTAGAGTTAAAGGAGTTAGAAAATGTTAATATTATCTCTGTTTTAGATGGATTTAAAGCATTAGAGTATGTTAGAGAAAATTTTATTGATTTAATCATATTAGATTTATCTATGCCTGAACTTGGTGGACTTGAAGTATTAGAGATATTAGAGATATTAAAAAAAGATAAACCTATAAAATATATACCTGTAATTGTTATTACTTCTAAAACAAAAGATAGATATAGAGCTTTAAAGATGGGTGCAGAGGATTTTTTATCTAAACCTATTGATGTTGTTGAATTAAAACTTAAAGTTAATAATTTATTAAAACTAAAAAAAATTAATGACTTACAAAAATATTTTAATGAGAGATTAGAAGAGGAGGTAACAAAAAAGGAGAAACAGTTAAGAGAGTTTGCTCATATAGAACAAGAGTTACTCTTAGCAAGAGAGATACAGCAAAGATTAATTCCAAAAGAGTATCCTAAAAGTAAGCAATTAGATATTTATGGTAGTTGTGTATCTGCATCAGAAGTTGGAGGGGATTATCTTGATGTATTTCAAACTGACTCTAAA
This sequence comes from Campylobacteraceae bacterium, assembly GCA_027065385.1. Taxonomy (GTDB): domain Bacteria; phylum Campylobacterota; class Campylobacteria; order Campylobacterales; family Sulfurovaceae; genus UBA1140. The sequence continues at coordinate 17,289 of JAMOOP010000163.1, forward strand.
GAATATACTGTTTTTATTATAGCTGATGTATCAGGTCATGGATTTGCTTCTGCTCTTATCTCTATGCAATTTCGCTCTTTAGCTAGAATTGAGCTTATGAAAGGAAGTGATGATTTTGGTACAGAGGTTGAGAGGATTAATAAAGTATTTTCAAATGATAATCAAGATGGAAGTATGTTTATTACAGCTCTTTTTTTAAGATTTCATCATAAAACAGCCACTATGGAGTCAGTAAATGCTGGTCACTTTGACCCATTAGGAGAGCCATCTTTAAAACATACAGAAGAGACAAAAGGGATACCAATAGGAATAGAACCAAATGTCTCTTATAGTGTAGTTTGGACTCCTTTTAATAAAGGTGATACTCTTTTCTTATATACAGATGGAATTATAGAGTGTGAAAATAGAGATGGAGTTATATATGGAAATAAAAGAATAAATAAACTATATAACTCTATACAACCATTTCATGCTAAAGACCAAATAGAGTTAACCCTAGAGGCTTTTCATGAGTTTATACATGAACAGACAGATGATGTTACAATTCTGTCTATTAAGGCGATTTAATTATCAATTTTTTAAATCTTATATTTACTTAAATCATTTCCTTTCGTATCTATTATATGCACAGCACAAGCTAAACATGGGTCAAAAGAGTGTATTACTTTTAAAACCTCTAAAGGTTTTGAACTATCTTCTAATTTCACTCCTATTAGTGCCTCCTCATAAGCACCTCTAGCTCCACTTAAATCTTTTGGGGTTGCATTCCAAGTTGTAGGAGCTATAACACTATAGTTTTTTATCTTTTGGTTCTCTATATTAATAAAATGAGATAAAATCCCTCTTGGAACTTCTAAAAAGCTTCGCCCCTTTGTCTCTTTTGGAAGTGAGTTAAAATTATATTTAGCACAAGTATCTAAATCATAATATTTAATATTTTGAGCCAATCTTGATACCAACTTAAAGATATACTCACATATATAACCTGTTTCAATTGCTCTTGATGCATTTCGTCCAACTGTAGTAGAGAGGTCTATTAGTTCTAAATTGGTATCATTTAAAAACTCATCTACAAATGTTTTTATAAGTCTATTTTCTTTTAAATAACTTATTAAAACCCTAGCTAAAGGTCCTGTCTCCATTGTATTACCATTATATCTTGGAGCTTTTACCCATGAGTATTTATCACTGTTTTTGGCTGTTTTTAATGTTCCATCTATATTTAAATCGGTATAAAATGGTCTATTTTCCTTATACCATGCTCTATCTACCTCTTCTGTTATTTTAGTTTCATCAAATTCATAGATTTTATCAAATTGATGTCTATAAATTACTCCACTACAAAATACTCTTTGTGTTTTATCAAAATCATACCCTCCAACACTTAAAAAGTTTCCATTTGCTCTACCTATTCCTGCTTTTATATCATCTCTTCTAGCAATACAGAGAAGTTTCATATCAGGAAGATAGGCTCTATCTATAAACTCTTTTGCTCTTTTAATAGTAAAAATATAATCATTTAATCTTCCAACATTTAACATATCAGCTACACTTGTAACCCCTCCTACAACTAAGCTTTGAGGGTGTGGGGTTTTTCCTCCAAATATTGCTATAGCTTTACTTATGTATCGTTGAAATTCTAATGCTTCAAAGTAGTGAGAGAGTAGTAGTAGATTTTGTTCAGGAGTAAGTTTATACTCACTATGTCCCCAATAACCATTAGAAAATGGTCCTAATCTTCCAGCTTTTACAAATTTACCTAACTTCTCTAATAACTCCTCATAATGTGTATGTGAATTTCTAAATGGTTTATCGCTATATCTATGTGCCTCTTTTGTTGTTTTACTAGGAACAGCTTTTAATGCACTAATAACATCTACAAAATCTAATAGATGAAGATGATAAAAGTGAACTACATGGTCTTGAATAAAAAGAGCCATAGCTATAAGGTCTCGAATTATTTCAGCATTTTTAGGTATTTCTATACTATAAGCACTCTCTACAGCCTCTACAGCTCCTCTAAAGTGTGAATTAGTACAAACACCACAAATTCTACCTGCCAAAAGCCCTGCATCTCTTGGGTCTCTATCTTTTAATATTATCTCTATTCCTCGAAAGAGTTGTCCACTAACATAAGCCTCTTCCACTACTCCATTATCATCTACTTCCACTTCCACTCTTAAATGACCCTCTATTCTTGTAATTGGGTCTATTACTATTTTTTTTCCCATTTTTTATCCTTTACACTTTGACCAATTTTCTCTCATTTGCAAACTTATCAAAAAAACCTACTTCTGTACACCCTATACACCCATGTCCTGCTTGAACAGGCCAACTTGTACCTTGATTAAATTTCATTGTTGGACAGTTTACATTTGCATAAGGTCCTTTACACCCCATCTCAAATAGACACCAACCCTTTTTAGCTCCCTCATCACCCCACTCTTTAACAAACTGCCCCAACTCATAATTTCCTCTTCGTTCACAATCATCATGAACTCTACTCTCATACGCCCAAATGGGTCTATTAAATCTATCTAGTGCTGGTAACTCTTCAAACATAATATATGAGAGAAGTGTTCCTACTATATTAATAGGATTGGTAGGACAACCTGATAGATTTATAATATCATCTCTATTTAAAGCTTTAGCTACTCCTACTGCTCCTGTTGGATTTGGTTTGGCTGATACTACTCCACCATCAAAGGCACAACTTCCTACTGCTAAAATTAAAATAGCATCTTTGGCACATCTTTTTAAAAGGTCAACTCCTGTCTCTCCTTTTCTTCCAACTCTTAAATATTTTCCACCCATTGCTAAAGGAACTGCCCCTTCAACAATTAATATATACTCACCTCTATATTTCTTAATAATAGTATCTAATTGAGTTTCACTTTCATCACCACTTGGAGACATTATGAGTTCATGGTAATCTAATGAGATATAATCAAAAATCAAATCTTCAATTGTTGGATTAGTTGATTTAATAAAAGCTTCAGAGTTTCCTGTACAGTCGCTAAGTTCTAACCAAATAATTGGTATTTTGTTTAAATTTTTAATACCATAAGATACCACCTCTTCAAAATTTGGATGAAGTCTCATATTTGCAGTCACCATAGAAATCCACCCATTTACCTCCTGTTTTTCTATCTCTAATGCGTCCATAGCTAGTTCTAAATCATCACTAATAAGTCTATTATAAGGGTGGAGTAGATTAAACTTATCTATTCTTCTTTTTACTTTGGCTATCTCTTTCTCTCTTATTAAATCTTCTTCTGTTTTTTTTGGCATATTTGGGTCTATAAACTGTTGAGCCTCTGTTATAACATCTTTTACCATCTCTTTACAGCTACCACAAACTCTTCCTGCCTGATTAAACTCTCCTAACTCAATAAAAGAGCTAATAGCAGTCTCTTTTACAATCTCTACAATATCTTGGTAGTATATATGTTCACAACTACAGATTAACCTACCTCTCTCTCCAACTGTTCTATTTTCATAGAGGTAGTTTATATCTATAGTTTTACCATTTTTAATAAGTGACTCTATATATCCAATATCAATATTAGAGTTCACACCTATAAACCTCATCAATCTATCATCTGATACAAAATATTCATCAACTCTACTATCCTCTTTTGAAGTTATAACTACCTGTTCAAACTTTTGATTAAAATTTGGGGAACGAACCTCTACAAGTTCAAACTCATTAGTTTTTAACATATTAATAGAGACTCCAAGTTTAAACTCTTCTAAATTTTTATTTAAAATATGACTAATTGCAGAGTCTGCTTCTGCTATACACTCCTTAACTCGACCTGCAATAAATCCTGTATCTTCTAACTCTGCACACTCCCCTACAGCATAAATACTCTTATCTTCTGTTTGCATATAACTATTTACTAATATACCTCTATTTGATTTTAATATATCTCTAAATGAGTCAATATTTGGTCTAATACCTATTCCAAAAATTACAAAGGGATTTTTAAACTCTAATTTTTTGCTCTTTAACCATTTTATCTCTCCATTTTTTACATCTTTATCTAAAATCTCATCTTCATGAGAGAGTTTAACCTTTCCACTCTTAAGATAGGACTCTTCCATAATTTGAATAGCATCTATAGATAAGTTATCATCATATAGAGCCTTTTCACGATTTAAAAGTGTAATTTTAGAGACATTTTCCATACTATTTAAAGTCTCTAAAAGTTCTAATCCAATAGGTCCAGCTCCCACTATAACCACCTCTCTATTTTTTATTCCATCTTTTATAGCTTCACAATCAGCCCAACTTCTAAAAGTCACCCCCTCTTTAAATAGTGATATAGGTTTTGACCCAGTGGCTAAAATAAGCTTATCATAACTAAAGAGTGAATTTTTAGAGAATATTTTTCTATTTCTTCTATCTATAAAAACTATTTTTTGATTTAATTCAACTCTAACTCTTTTATCTATTGGTAAGGATATATCTTTTAGAGTTCTACTCTCATCAACTAGACGACAAAGGTCTATTCTATTATATGGTAAAAATTTCTCTTCACTAACAATAAGAATATCTAAAAAACTATTCTCTTGTTTTAATCTATTTGCCAAATAGACAGAAGAGATACCACCACCAACTATTACTACTCTCATTTTTTACCTTTTTAAATATTAAATATTGTGAATTTTTATCTTTAGAAATTCTATCTAAAATTCACTATAAAACTTTAAAATTTTCTTCAAATAAGATATAAGAGATAAAAGAGAGGCTAAAATATCAATAATTAATACTATTTTAGGAGAGAGAAAGTTAATGAAACAACTATTTACAATTTTTGGAAATCCAGTTAGCCACTCAAAATCGCCACTTATGCACAATCTATCATTTAAAGGGTTAAACTATAATGGCTGTTATACAAGATATAGATTAGAAGATGGCTCTAAGCTTAGAGATAAATTTTTTGAGTTAAATATAGCAGGAGCAAATATAACAGTGCCTCATAAAGAGGAGGCTTTTAGGGCTTGTGACTACTTAGATGAGTTTGCTAAAAAGGTAGGAGCTGTTAATACTATTGTAAAAAGAGATGGAAAACTATATGGATACAATACAGATGCTTTAGGATTTTTAAAGGCTATAGAGGAGTTTAAAGATATTAAAAGAGTTCTATTTTTAGGTGCAGGAGGTACTGCACAATCTACATCTACTATATTAAAAGATGCAGGATATAGTGTTACTATTTTAAATAGAAGTGCAAAAAGATTAGAGCAATATAAAGAGTTTGAAACTTACACTTTTCAAAGTTTTAAAAATATAAAAAAGTATGACCTAATTGTAAATATGACATCAGCAGGGCTTGAAGATAATTCTCTTCCTTGTCCAATTGAAATATTAGATAGTGTTATTAAAGATGCTAAAGCTTGTATAGATGTAATATATGGCAAAGAGACACCCTTTTTAAAATTTGCTAAAAAATATAATAAATCGACAAAAGATGGAAGTGATATGTTACTATATCAAGGAGTTATCGCTTTTGGACACTTTACTAATAATAAATTCTCTTTTAAAGAGATAGAGAATTATATGAAAAAAGCGTTTTATATATAAGAGTAGAGACAAGATTTTACTTGTCTCTAAAAAAACCTACTTAATAGATGCCTCAAACATCTTGACAGCTTTATTCATCTCTTTTAATAGAGGCATATTTAACTCTTCAGCTTTTTTTAATGACGCATCACTTGTATCTACTTTTTCAATAATAGGTTTATAGTTTTCCCAAAGTTTTGCCACAGCTTCTAACTGCTTTTTAATATCAGGATTTTTACACTTATCTGTTAAACTCTTAAGTGTACTCTCAAATAATTCACCTGTTTTTTTAGCATTTTCCTTATTTGCATCTGCATCAATACCATTAGCAACAAGTAGCAACTCTTTTGTCATTTTTTGAGTTAACATTCTCTGTTTACCTGCTAAGTTAATAGTTTTTGCCATTTCAGGGTCTAGTTTAGAACCACTATTTTTAGCATACATTCCAACAGCTTGGTTCATATTTTTAAGTAGAGGAAGGTTCTCTTTAGCAATAGCCTCTAGTGTAGCTTTATCGCTTTTTCCTGCAACTACTTTATCAATACTTGCTTTAAAAGATGTCCAAAGTTTTGATACTTTATCTAATTGAGCTAAAATCTCTTTGTTTTCTGTTTTAGGAAGATTTAAATCTTTATCTCCATTAATAAGACCTTTTAGAGTTTTATCAAAAAGCTCTTCTGTTTTGATTAGACTTGCTTTATTAGCATCTGCATCAATACCTTTTGCCATAAATAGAGCCTCTTTACTCATTTTTTGAGTTAACATTCTCTGTTTACCTGCAAGATTAATTACTGTACCACTTTGCTGTTTTGTTTGAGTAACAGCACTTTTAGTATCTGCTTTAGCATCTTCTGCAAATGTAACTACAGATAAACAAACACCTATTGCTACAATTGATAATAGTTTTTTCATATATTTTTCCTTTTTTTAATACTTGGTTGATATAGTCTAAATTCCATATCAGATACGAATATATCACAAAAAAAGTTTAAATAAGTTTAGCTTAGGATAATAATAAATTAAAAGAATATAATCATGGAAATTGGTTACAAAAAGATATTATCTACTGTAGGAGTTAACCTACAATAGATATTTTTTTACGCAAAAATCTTTTCAGCAATAGCTTTAGCAGCTTCTCTTCCATCTAATGCAGCAGTTACAACTAAATCTGCTCCTCTATGACAATCTCCACCTGCATAAACGCCCGATTTTGAACTCTCATAATTTTTATCTACTTTAATTCCACCCCACTTATCAAGCTCTATTCCATTTGCTTCTAAGAAATCATACTTAACTGGGTCAAAACCTAATGCAAAGATAACAACATCAGCATCAACTACAAATTCACTATTCTCAACCTCTTGAACTCTTTGTCGTCCTGACTCATCAGCCTCTCCTAGTTCGGTTCTTATCATTTTAATACCAATAATATCCCCTGCTTCATCAACTAATACCTCTTTAGGAGAGCTATAGAATTCAAAATCAACACCCTCTTCTCTTGCATTAATAAACTCTTTTTTACTCCCAGGCATATTATTAGCATCTCTTCTATATAGACAAGTAACAGCTCTAGCTTTCTCTCTAAGTGAAGTTCTAACACAATCCATAGCAGTATCTCCACCACCAATAACTACTACTCTTTTATCTTTTACAGCTATACTTTTATCGTACTCTTCACCAAAGTTTTTCTTCTGAATTGCAGTTAAAAACTCCATAGCCAAATATGAACTCTTAGCATCAGCACCTTTAATAGTAGCTCTTCTACCTTTTGTAGCTCCAACTCCAATAAATACAGCATCAAACTTTTTAATTAAATCTTCAAAAGCTATATCTTTACCAACTTCACAATTTTGATTAAATATAGCTCCTGCCTCTTTTAAAAAGCCTACTCTTCTTTCTATATCTGTCTTATCAAGTTTAAATCCAGGTATTCCATAAGTTAGTAATCCTCCAGCTCTTGCCTGTTTATCAAAAAGCTCAACTTGAATACCTTTTCTAAGTAAAAATGTAGCACAAGAGATACCAGCAGGTCCTGCTCCAATAATTGCTACTTTTTTATCACTCATTTTAGTCTGTATCATAGGTTTTAAACCCTGCTCAAAAGCCTTTTCATTAATAAATGTCTCAACAGAACCAATAGTAATAGCTCCATGTCCATCATTTAGAGTACAATCCCCCTCACATAATCTATCGTGAGGACAAATTTTACCTAAAACCTCTGGAAAAGGAGAAGGCTCATTTGATAGTGCAAAAGCTAACTCTAAATCTTTATTTGCTGTAGCTTTTAGCCAATGAGGAATAAGATTATGTAGTGGACACTTATTATGACAGTATGGGTCACCACACTGAATACATCTAGCCGATTGATTAGATGCCTTATTTACAGAGAAAACTTCATAGATTTCATTAAAATCTTTAATTCTCTCTCCACCTGACCTTTTTTTTGCGTCAATTCTCTCTAAATCAAAAAACTTTTGCATCATCTTATTCTCCTTCTTCTATCTTTAATGGGGTACTAATCATATCTTTAGGTCGCACCATCCAGAAGTTTCTAATCTCAACTCTAAAGTTATCTAAAATCTCTTTTGCTTTTTCACTCTTAGTCTCTTTATAGTAATCTTTAAGTAACTTCTTAAGATAATATCTCTCATTATCCATATCATCAGTATCAATTCTTGTAGCTTGAACCAATTCGCTATTAATAGTCTCTACAAATTGATGTTCTGTATCATAAATAAAAGCAACTCCTCCTGTCATACCTGCACCAAAGTTAACACCAGTTTTTCCAAGAACAGTAACAACTCCCCCTGTCATATATTCACAAGGGTGGTCACCTGTTCCTTCTACTATTGCTATACAACCAGAGTTTCTAACAGCAAATCTCTCACCAACTTGACCTGTTACATATAGTTTTCCACCTGTTGCACCATATAAACATGTATTTCCTGCTAATGAGTAGTTAGAGCCTGATAATTTAGAGGTAATTACTATTTTTCCTCCACTCATACCTTTTCCAACATAATCATTTCCTGCACCATTAACATAAATACTAATACCTTTACTTAAAAATGCACCTAAAGATTGTCCTGTTGTACCTGTTAGATTAATAGTAATTGAGTCTTCTGGTAAACCTTCATCTCCATAATATTGGGCAATAACTCCTGAAATCCTTGTACCAAAACTTCTATTTAAATTACTAATTGTTTTATTAATATTAGTAACTTCACTAGGCTGTTTAATTGTTGGCATAACCTCTTTAAGTATCTCTATCTCATACTCATTTTTATCATAAGGCTCATTAAACTCAACCTGTTTAGTATTATCTCCATCTAATTTAACCAATAAAGAGTCAAAATCAAACTTTTTAGCAAACTCATCATCAATAACTTTTAAAAGGTGTGTTTGACCTACTATATCTTCTATAGATTTATATCCAAGTTTTGCTAAAATTTCTCGTACATCATCAGCTAGAAGTGTAAAGTAGTTAATAAGTCTCTCTACAGTTCCCTCATAATATTCTCTTAGCTTCTCTTCTTGTGTAGCAATACCAACTGAACATCTATTTAAGTGACAAATTCTTAAAATTTTACAACCTAAAATAGTTAAAGCCCCTGTTCCAAATGCGTAACTTTCAGCTCCTAAAATAGCAGCTTTTACTATATCTGTACCAGTTTTTAATCCACCATCAGTTTCAACTTTTACTTGTCCTCTTAATCCATTAGCCTTTAGTGCATTATGTGCTTCAATTAGTCCAAGCTCCCAAGGGTTTCCTGCAAATTTAATAGAGCCTAATTGTGCAGCACCTGTTCCACCATCTGCACCTGAAATAATAATCTTATCTGCATAACATTTAGCAACTCCCGCAGCGATTGTTCCAACTCCGGCAGTTGAGACTAACTTTACAGCTACTTGTGCTTTAGGATTAATCTGCTTCATATCAAAAATAAGTTGAGCTAAATCCTCAATAGAGTATATATCATGGTGAGGTGGAGGTGAGATTAGCGTAACACCTGGAATTGTATGTCTTAATCTTCCAATTAAAGGGGTTACTTTATGACCAGGTAACTGTCCACCCTCCCCAGGTTTTGCACCTTGTGCTACTTTTATCTGTAACTCTTTTGCAGAACGAAGATAGGCAGGAGTTACACCAAATCTACCTGATGCAATCTGCTTAATTTTAGAGTTTTTAATAGTATCAAACCTAACTGCATCTTCTCCACCCTCTCCTGAGTTACTCATACCACCAATAGTATTCATAGCTTCAGCCATACACTCATGTGCTTCAGGTGAAATTGAACCTAAACTCATAGCAGCTGTAGAGAACCTTTTAAAAATTGACTCTTTTGGTTCAACCTCATCAATAGATATACTACTCTTATCTGAATTAAACTCAAAATAGTCTCTAATAAACTTCTTATCTCTCTTATCAACAAGGTTTTTAAGTTTTTGAAAGTCTGATTTTTTACCTGTAAGAGATGCTTTATGGATAGCGTGTACTGCTGTTGGTGAGTAATCATGATACTCTCCACCATCAAGATATTTATAAAATGAACCTAAATTTAGAGGATATAAAGAGTCTGCCTTATTAAATGCTTCAAAGTGATACTTCTCAACACGAGCCTCTATATCTTGATATGTTAAACCTTTAAGTAGTCCTCTAGCACCATGGAAACACTCATCAATAATTCTACCATCAAGTCCAATAATATCAAATAGAGCAGAATTTCTATAACTTGCTATTGTTGCAATTCCCATTTTAGACATAATCTTCATAAGACCTGCATTTAAAGCACCTCTAATCTTTTTAACTGTTGGTGTTAAATCAAGATTAGCATCTTTACTTCTTTTTTTAGCTAAATTTCCAGCAGTAGCAAGTAGTAGATAAGGATAAACAGCAGTTGCTCCAAAACCTATCATTAGTGCTGATGTGTGTGCATCATAAACTTCACCTGATATTGCTACAATACTTACTAAATCTCTAACTCTATTTTTTAAAAGTCTTTGATTAAGTCTTCCAACTACCATAAGCATTGGAATAGCTTTATTTATATTATCTACTTCTCTATCATCTAAAACAATAGTACGAATACCAATATTTTTAACATCGTCAATAATAGTATCTATAAGAATTTCTAAACTAACTCTCATATTTTCAGTAAAGGTTGTACTATAACTTTTTGCTTTATAACATGCGTCATATTTTGGATTTTTACTATTTCCAAACTCTAATAATACTTCTAGTGTCTCTTTAATAAGAATTGGTGAACCACTCTTTAATCTCTTAGCATGAAGAGCATCATCTTTTAAGATATTTCTAACTTCTCCAAAACCAGTATTTAAACTCATTACAACCTTTTCACGAATTGGGTCAATTGGTGGGTTAGTAACTTGTGCAAATTTCTGTTTAAAGAAATCAGAAAAGTTTCTTTGAATTTTAGAAAAAGCAGCAAGAGGAGTATCATCTCCCATAGAACCAGTTGCTTCTTTTCCATCTTTTAACATTGGCTCAATAATTTGGTCTATTGTCTCGTGAGTTATATTAAAGTATCTCTGTTTACTCTCTAAATCACTCTTTTCTAACTCATCTATAGTAGAGAGTGGAGAATCTATATACTCTTGAAGATAGCTCATATTTTCACTAAGCCAATGGTTATAGTTTGCTCCACTCTTTAGGTATTTATTAATCTCATCATTTTTAATAACTCTTGCATCTTTAAGGTCAAGCCCCATCATCTCACCAGATTGAAGTCTTCCTCTCTCTTTTATATTCTCTACAGGAATATCAAGAACCCCATACTCTGAAGTTATAAGAAGTCTATTATCTTTAGTAATAATATATTTAGATGGTCTTAATCCATTTCTATCTATAACACAACCAATATATCTACCATTTGTCATACTTACAGCTGCAGGGCCGTCCCACGCTTCAAAACATGTAGATGTATATTCATAAAATGCTCTAAGTTCTGGGTCCATGTGAGGTGCATTTTGCCAAGGAGCAGGGATTAATGCTCTAGCAGTTTTAAAAAAGTCAACTCCATTTGCTTGTAAAAATTCAAAGAAATTATCTAAAGATGCCGAATCACTCATATCATCTTGTAAGATTATATCTAAAATTCTTTCTAACTCTTCATCTGTAAATACTTCACTCTTAATAGAACCTCTTTTAGCTAAAACATTAAATCTATTAGCTTCAACTGAATTAATCTCACCGTTATGTGCAATATTTCTAAAAGGTTGAGCTAGTTTCCATTGTGGCAATGTATTTGTTGAAAATCTTTGGTGAAATAGACAGAATGAAATCTTAAAATCTTCATCTTGAAGGTCTTTATAGAACTTCTTAATAAGGGTTGGCATAAGCAGACCCTTATAAGATATTACAGATGTAGAAAATGAAGGAATATAGAAATTTTTATCATCTTTTAGTTTATACTCAATCTCTTTTCTAGTCAAATAAATCATAGCTTCAAATCTTGAAAAAGACATAATAGAGTTTGGAGCTACAAATACCTGTGTAATAGTTGGTAAAGAGTTAATAGCATACTCACCTAAAGCATCTGTATCGACAGGCACTTCACGAGTCATAATAATTTTTAAATCATTGGTTTCACACTTCTCTTGAAATATCTTAAAGTTATTATTGTCTCGACTAAAGACCATAGCAACAGCATACTGCTTAGGTAAAACAACACCCTCTCTCTCAGCAATTTTTTTCATAAATGAGTGAGGCATAGATAATAAAAGCCCCGAACCATCTCCACTTTTACCATCAGCTGCAACTGCCCCACGGTGCATCATTCGTGAGAGTGAAATAATTGCATCTTCTAAGTTTTTATGTGTAGGTTTGTTATCAATAGAAGCTAACAGACCAAAACCACAGTTATCTTTAAACGAAGTAAAAAGATCTTTCATAAACCAACCTTTATTTAAAATGTGATAGGGTATCAATTAACAAAATCTCCCCTAAAAGTGGTCGATATTACCTAAAGAATGGTTAAGAAATGAAGGGATTTATCCTTAATATAAGAAAAGCAAAAAATGAAGATGTTATTGTTACAGTTCTTAGCAAATCCATAGTTCAGAAATATTATAGATTTTATGGACAGAGACACTCAATACTACAAATTGGAAACCTAATAAATTTTGAAATTCAAGAAGATAATAAAGGATTTATGCCAAGATTAAGAAAAGTATCTCATATCCCTTTTCCTTGGATTTTTTCAAATAATAGATTACTTATTTGGCAGAGTTTTATTAGCCTATTTGAGCCACATTTAAGAGATACTAGAGCTATAGATAGCTTTTACTTTAATATTTTATTAGAAAAAGCAAATAGATGGCACAAACAAAATCCAAAACGGTTAGCTATTGAAGCTTATTTAGAACTTTTAGAGTATGAAAAAAGATTATATAGAAGTGATTTTTGTTATATATGTAATGGTATTTTAGAAAATGAAGTAGGAGTTATGAGAGCATTTATCATCACACACCCATCTTGTATATACTCAAAATCTTTTAATAAAAATGAAATATTCAGACTATTAAGTAGTAAAAGTACTATAGAGATAGAAGATAATCAAATAGATGAGCTGTTTGAGATAGTTCTTAAGGGGCTTTAGAGAAGTGTTGATAATCTTTAGTATATCTCCAATCTCCACCCCAACTAAAACCATATTTTTTAAAAATCATAGTAGCTTGACTTCTATTTAATAGTACAGCTTTATGAGAGGCTACTCTTTTTCTATATTTTAAAGAATTTTTATGAGAAATATGACCTTTTCTTGAAATATAGGGATTTTCTATAGGATTTATATCAATAGCTTTTCCATAAGCATGTTTTGACCACTTTTTAGAACCTGTTGCTTTTCTACAATTAAAAGCCGAAGTATTATCAGCCTCTATTGATTGCCAATCATTTCCATTAAAATCACTAACTAACCTCATCTGCTTTATAGGATAACCTACATTATAAAGCTCCTCCATAATCCAAACAATATCATTAGCTATACTTTGATGAACTATTAACTCCCCTACTCTATCATACCCATTAAAATCATGGTATTTCACTTGAATATAACGAAGATTTTTTAAAGAAACAGGACAATCTCTCCTCCAAGAGTGACCTTTTACCATTCTAGCTTTTATATTTGGAGTTATTGGAGTTATATTAGCATTAAATGCCGAAAATAGAGTTGTTGTTAGAAAAGTAGTTATTATTATAATTTTTTTTATCATAAGAAATAGTATCATAATTGATTAAAATTTACAAATCCCATAGGGACAAAGTTCAAATCGAACGAGGTTATCTAGGTTATTCTGACGAAGAGGCGTAGTTTCAAATCCCATAGGGACAAAGTTCAAATTTTTTTGAAGAGAGTGAGAGAATTATTTATGAGGGAGTTTCAAATCCCATAGGGACAAAGTTCAAATATTAATGAAGATGTAGATTATGTAATAAAACAAATGCGTTTCAAATCCCATAGGGACAAAGTTCAAATATAGAGAACCGAGATATTTGCAATTCTCCCACCGATAAGTTTCAAATCCCATAGGGACAAAGTTCAAATGAAGAGTTGTTGGCTTTTGCCAAAGAGAACCCTATGTTTCAAATCCCATAGGGACAAAGTTCAAATGATTTTGTTTCTCAAGCTTCAAGCTTAAAAGAAGTATGTTTCAAATCCCATAGGGACAAAGTTCAAATCTTATAAAAAGTTCAGAGGTATTGGAGCTAAAAACTTGTTTCAAATCCCATAGGGACAAAGTTCAAATATTAGATTGATAAAAGATGGTTGGTTGACTCCAAACCGTTTCAAATCCCATAGGGACAAAGTTCAAATGGATATATTGATGAGAGTAAGATAATTAATGTTACTTCGTTTCAAATCCCATAGGGACAAAGTTCAAATGAAGCTAAAGATTACTTAGAAAATTTAAAGAAAGAGTTTCAAATCCCATAGGGACAAAGTTCAAATCTTTACCAATAGCTGAAAGTGTTGCAGAGCAAATTAGTTTCAAATCCCATAGGGACAAAGTTCAAATCTTGTTGGACAACAAAGAGAGAAAGGATATATTGTGTTTCAAATCCCATAGGGACAAAGTTCAAATGGCAATATCTGCAAAGCACTTTTTACAAAAATATCTCCAGTTTCAAATCCCATAGGGACAAAGTTCAAATAGAAAGGGAAAAAATGGAAAAAATCAGAAAGTCAAAGTTTCAAATCCCATAGGGACAAAGTTCAAATAGGGCAACATATCGACTTTTGGAGTATATCTGATGAGTTTCAAATCCCATAGGGACAAAGTTCAAATTTTTTAAAATAATTCATATGGAGAGTTTTCATCTAGTTTCAAATCCCATAGGGACAAAGTTCAAATTATTCTCGTTCTAAAGTTCTACCGATTTTCTCCCTTTGTTTCAAATCCCATAGGGACAAAGTTCAAATGCTATGTGTTGTATTTATTTGTATATAGTTAGACAGTTTCAAATCCCATAGGGACAAAGTTCAAATACAAATGTCCTTACAGGTTTACCATTGAGGTCTGTGTTTCAAATCCCATAGGGACAAAGTTCAAATTCGTGAAGGTGCGGGCAATACCTATCGATACCTTGTTTCAAATCCCATAGGGACAAAGTTCAAATAATTATGGAATGATATTTAAGGGAATTATCTATGAAGTTTCAAATCCCATAGGGACAAAGTTCAAATAGCAACCAAATTACTATTTTTCGGACTCTTTTTCTTATTTGAACGAGATAATTATACTTTTATTTAGCTTAAATTAACAAGTGCTAAATTTAAAAAGACCGAAAAATAGGCGTTTTAGAAAACTTAAAGTAAGCTTTGAAAGACCTATCCATAGATAAATGGACTATATTCGCTTGTCTCTACTATGCTTTTTTTAATCTGATTAATCTCTCTACGAATAACCTGCCTCCATGTTAGCTTTTGTTCTCCTATTATGGTTTGCTCGGTCATTCTTTTTATAATTGACTTTTCTATGCTTTTAATTGCATCATTTGTAAATCTAATCCTACCACTATTTGTCTTAAAACTTTTAGCTGTAATTTCTCCATTATTAACTAGCCAAAAAATAATATTATCTCCAATAATTGGTTTAAAAATTTCTGCAATATCTAAGTGGAGACTTAAACTCCTATAGTTTGGTTCATGCAAAAATCCAATTCTTGGGTCTAATTCTGTTTTATATATCTCACTTAGTACAATATTGTAAATTCTTGTATTTACATAAGAGATAAGTGTATTTATTTTATCGGTTGGTGGTTGTTTTGTTCTTTTTATAAACTTAAATAGTCTCTGATTTTTAATAATCTTATTCCATGATTGATAATAGTTTTTTTGAAATGCACCCTCACTTGCCATTATCTCACCTATTGTTTTAGCTTTATTTAGACTATCTAAATGTATCTCTATATCAAATTCAACTTTATATTTTTTACAATTATTAGCCCCATTTATAAAGTGACCTCTTGTTATCTTTTTGGCAATATGGAGTCTATGAACCTCATCATCAAAAGCTCTTAACTGTTGAAGTAGTACAAATCCACTCTTATTTACACTATTTGAACTATTCGGAAAAAAGTTTCCTCTAAAAGTTCCAAAATGGCTAAAAAAATGTAATAAAATATTATTGTGAGCAATAAAAGCTATAGAGTAGCTATCTATATCTATCTTTCCTAATAGATAAATCTCATCTATTGCTTTAATTGGAAGTGGCTTTGAGCTTAATATATTATCATCTTCATCATATCTATCAAAATATAGGTTATTATCTTGTCTTCTCAATCTCCCATTAGTGATTAAGAAATGTGTTCTATCTGATTTTGTCATTACCAAAAAATCCCTTCATTCTTATCTAAGCCGATTACAACTCGTTTGGTATAATTTAATCTTGTTGACTCATATATCACAATAGAGTCTAACTCTTTATTAGTAACCTTAATTAAATCAGCTTTTAATTTTTTAAGCTCACTTGGACGAAGCTCACCTTCAAAGACCGAAAACTGCACTCTTGTTAAATACTTCTCAACGGTTTTTCTAATAACTCTACTATTATCCTTTTTCTTTTGAGCCTTATCAGCTATATCATAAAATAAAATTATATACATCTACTCTCCTATAAACAATAATCCCTATATCCACACCCTTTACAAAACTTTATCTTTTTAAATGGTGGTGGATTGGGTTGAGATAGAAACTTACTAATTTCTACTATTAAACTATCCATTAAACTCATATTATCTTTATCTCCACGAACAGATATTACTTTTCTGCCACTTATAACTTTTCCATTTATCTCTTTAAGTTTAAGAGAGGTTTTTAGTTGCCACATATAAAAGAGTAGTTGCATCTTTGCACCCTCTATATTACTCATGCTCTTTTTATATTCTGTTACCATATAATGACCTCTCTCTTTACCTATTTTGTCAAATTTTAAATTAGAAAATGGAAAATCGTGTAACTGCTCCTCTTTAATCTCTGCTAATGCTTTTCCCATTAAAATATTTTCATCTTCTTGATTTGCATAAATTCTTCTACTATATAACCAAGCTTCTCTTTTACATGTGGTGTAGTAGTGAATTAGCGTTCCTGTTATTAGTTCTTGATTGAAATCCATGGTTTACCTTTTATAATCATTTCTTAATCTAAAATCCAATATCTTCCATATCAAGCTCATCAGATTTATATTTTTTTATTCCGTAATCACAATGATACTCTTTAGCCCCACTAGGTAAATAAATCATCTCATATAAACTTTTAACTTCTTCAGTAGAAGTTTCAAAATTATCTAAATCGTTTTGATTAATATTTACACCATACTGCAACATTTTTTTAACTTGAGCTTGAATTAAATCTTTTTGTATAAACTTATCACTCTCCTCTTTTCGAATACGATATAGTTCCTCTTGTACCTCTTTTATAAATCCACTATAAGGCTCTATAATAATCAACTGATTAAAACTCTTACTATCCATAATCTCTTCTATTTTTTGATTAATATTAAAAAATTCTAGTAATTCAACCTCGTTTTTTATATACAAAGTCTCTAACTGCTCTTTTATCTTGGAAAAATAGAGTTCACTTATCTTTAAAATATTAGACTCTTCTATATCATCACTTTTTAAAATAGAAAATATTGTTTGACTAATTGTTTGAATATCTCCATATACTAAATCTGAATATCCACAAATATCATCAAAAATATATACTACTCCTTGATTTTTTCCAAAATGACGATTAACTCGCCCTGCCGTCTGAATAATAGAGCTAATAGGTGCTACTTCTCTAAATCCTATTTCAAAATCAAGGTCAACTCCTGCTTCTATAGATTGAGTGGATATAAGTAAAATCTTATTATCACTATTATTTAATCTATCAGATACTATCTCAATTACTCTCTGTTTATCATAATCTGTCATATATCCATTTAAACAGTAACACTCAAAATTATCTTTAAAATATAAATAAAGCTCTTGAGCTTTTCTAATAGTATTAACTACACATAGTGTATGTTTACTATAAGCCTCTTTTTCTATCTTTTCAATAAGAGAGTTTTGTCCATCTTCCAACTCTAACCATTTTATAATATATCTATTCTGCTCTTTAAAATAGTCTAAATTAGAAATTTCTTTAAACCTATCACTCATTATAGGCATAGTTGCCGACATAAAAATAAAAACTGTATTCATCTGTTCTGAAATTATCTCACAAAGTTTAATAAAGTCTTGTCTAAATATATAAGGTATGGCTTGTGCTTCATCTATAATTACAACAGCATCTCTAAACTGATTAAATTTTACATTATCTCTATTTTTATTTCCAAATAGTGTAAATATAATCTGATAGAGAGTGGTAATATTTATATCTCCACTAAAAGAGGTCATTAAAAACTTTACTTTTGAGTATCTATCTTTTGGATAAGACTCATCAATTTTAGCCTTATGATGTATTTTAAAAATATCTACACCCTCTTTAAATATATCTAATATAATCTTTTCAGTTTGGTCAATAATAGATGTAAAGGGTAAAGCAAAAATAATTTTATCTCTTTTAAATCTTATAGCAAACTCCAAAGCTGTTAAAGTTTTTCCATAACCTGTTGGAGCTGTAAGAGTAAAAAGTCTTTGATTACTGTTAAAATTATTTAAAACATATTTTCTAAATTTATCTCTTTTTTTATGATAAGGGAGACTGTTTATATAATTGCTTAATGTACTATTATTAATAGGTTCTTTAAGCTCTCTTCTAATTCCAAAAATAGCTTCAAACTTATCTGCATAAATTAAAGAGCTATATAGTTTTTTAAAATCTATAAAATCATTATAAGTAAACTCTTTTTTTCTCTTTAAACCTCTTAAGTAACACTGATATTTTTCTGTTTTCTTTTCTAACTCTTTAAATGAACTATTTAGATTTTTATATATATCTAAGCTTTTAGCATGAGTTATAACTTCATCTAAAAAAATTAACTCCTTACTATTTAAAGCATATTTACCTATATATCTATTTGGTGCATTTAAATTAAAAAAATTTTCTACATTACCATGATGAGAAGAGATAGCTAAAAAACCAAAAAGTAGGTCTTCATCTTTAAAGTTACTATTTAAAAAAAATATATATGCAGATAGTAGAGAGTGATTTTTATCCTTTCCCTCTTCTCCTCTAATATATCTTTGAAAATTATCTTTTAGCTTTGCTATATCATGAAACAGTTTTATTTCCCTCTCTAAACTATTATCATTTTTTGAAAATATATTTTCTATATGAGAACTATAAAGTTTATTTGGGTGAGAGAGATATTTATTAAACAAAATAGACTCCATCACTATTTATTTTATATATATTATCTCTATTTTTAGAACGAATACTATTTTCTCCACCAATTTCAACTATAAATTCCTTAAAATCTTTAAAAACACGATACTCCTCTACATCACATGCCATATTAGCTGTTGTTAATTGTACTCCGTAGTTTTCTATATCAAACTGAAAATCATCTTTTAAAGTAAATGTATTTATAGTACAAACCTCATCTTCTAGTTTCTCTAAAAAATTTATCTCTATCCACTCAAAATCAGCAATACAAAAATTAATACCTAAATATGGAGTAAATTTAGTTGTATGATTTTTTAAAGCCTTAGTAATCTCTTCTATATAGTTATTTTGAAGTTTAGATAAATCTAAAAAAACGGTATAAGAAGGAGAACAAATCAACTCCCTATAAAATTGCTTCTTTTTAGTTGCGTCTTGATAACCATCTTTAATGTGCATACTAGAAGATAGTGCCTTTTGAATTCCATTAAATACAAAACTTCGTTTAACTATAGCTCTATCTATCTTTATACTATATCTTATATTTAATAATTTATAATACTCCTCTTCACCTATTAATGCCCCCAAAAATCCCATAATGGAAGTTTTTGGAGGAATAGGATATGTTAAACTAGAATATATAGTAGCAGGGTGAGAAAAATGAGCATAATCACCTGTTAATCTAAAGGCTACAAATGACATAACCCTATCTCTCTATCTTTATCCAAGAAATATCAAACTGCTCTTTATGTCTCTGCTCAAAATCATAATCTACAAAATACTCTATCTTTTTAATCTTATCTTTATATCGTGTCAACTTACCTTTAAGCCTTGTAAAATCTATAGTATAATCATTAATACTTCTAATAGCCATATCATCTTTATTACTATTAAGCATAATTGAGTTATTTAAATCCCCTGCAAAAGTATCATCTTTATAAGTAATAACTATCATAAATCTTGGAGTTTGTCCCATTTTAGAACGGGTAATAAGGTTTTTTGTCCCAAACCATAAAGCATTAAGCACTTTTGTAGCATCATCTTCACTAAAGTTTGTCTTTTTAGCATTATAATTATCCATAACTCCATAAGTAGCAAACATAGCGTAACTTAAAAAATCCTCTTCTCTAAAGGTTGCTTGTTGTTTCTGTTTTTTATCATCACTATCAGAATAGTTACTAGCAAATGCTCCTGTTCCTTTTATATGTTGAACATTAACTTTATGAAGTGATTTTGAAACTCTAAATTGAACAGCTCCTGTAAACTGTACCCCTGCTGTAGTAATAGATTTATCTTTTTTCATCTCATCTTTATCTGAAATTGGTAAAACTCCACCAAAGGCTCTTATATCTATAAATCTATTTAAAATCTCTTTTTCCAAATCTGTTTTACTCTGTTTTATATTTATGTTATTTTCACGAATAGCAGTCTTACAATCTAATATATTTTCAGCTCTTTTATACTCTTTAATAAAAATAGTATTAGCCCCTTCACTCTTAATAAGCTCATCACGAATAGTTCTTTTTATCCTTACATCAGAAGCTTCTGCTACTCCTGTCTCTTCGTCCATTCTTGGTGCATTACTATTTAACATATCCCCATTTGGATTCCAATTTTCACCGTCCCATAAAAACAGTATCTCTTTTTTTGCTATTGTATCTTTTGACATTACTTTTTATCCTTTTTTATTTTAGTTGCATCTACATAATCACTTCCACCCATAGCAAAAGCAAGTGAAACTTCTGAACCTTTTGCTCTATCTTTACTCATTTTCATTTTAGGCATAGATTTTATTACTTTTTCCATAATATAACTTACAATATGATTTCCACCTCTAGCAGTAGAGCGTATTTTACGAAAAGCCTCTTCTGATTTTTGCCAAATTCTATCAAGAGAATTTTCATTAATTACTCCACTGCCATTAAGCCATTTTCCATAAGAGCTATTATTACTTTGATTAACACCCTTTTGCCAATTAATTAAAGCATGAGATAACATTCCTAACCAATAGGCTGTTTTCAAAACCTCATTTTGTTGGATAAATGTACTTCTATTAAAAGCATTATCAATATTAATCTCTCTATTTTTCTGTCTTATTTTTAAACTATTACTATCTAATATCTCTTCCAAATCTATCTCCTTTCTTAAAATAAACGGCTCTTTAACCTTTTTAATTTCATTAAAAAACATTGCATATCTATTAATAACCTCAATAGTTCTATCTTTATAATAACTATTAAAATATTTTTCCCAATCTACAACAGAAGCATATTTTTTATTACTATTTCCCCAATATATAAGAGTTGCAAACTTATCTATAAGAGTGTCTTTTCCTATCTTTTTAGCTGATAATAAAGAGTTCATAATATCAAGTCTATTATCAATAATCTTTTGTATATAAATGGTCTTTTCACTATCAACTCTATCTTTATCTTTAAAAGCTTTTATATTATAAAAACCCATTCTATCAGAAATATAAGATATATAAGATGGTAAAACATCATCAATTTGAAGTAGCACATCAATAGCAGAGTTATTTTTATTATAAAATAGAATAGTGTTTAAAACAGGTAAACCTTTTTCTTTAGTAGCAATATCCTCTAAATACTCATTAATATAAGTCTCACTCTCCTCTATTTCATGAATTTCTCCTTTACTACTCTTTTCTAAAATATCAAATACCTCATTATAAATAGACTCATTCTCACTTAAAATAGTTGGCATAATAGCCATCTTTAAACCATAGAAATTATGAGATAACATCTTATCAGTTGCATCAAATCCAATTTTAACCTTCTTAGCACTCATAAAATTTAAAGGAAGTAGATGAGGTTTAATTGATTGTAACTTTTTAGGTAACTCATTTACAGAACAAAAAGCTAAATTAGCATCACCTCCAATTCCATTTTTATTAGTAATTATATCGTAACCATAAACTGTTTTAATATCACTCTTATTTAAATGTTTTTCATAAATATCTTTAAAGTAAAAAGAGATAGGTTTATTTTTATAGGATAAAGCAAAATAGGTAGTAAATTTTCCCTTCTCTCCTTTTACCTTTTCATATTTAGATAAACTTTGTATCTCTTCCATTTTATTATCTTTAAAAAAAGAGTCATCTATAGTAGTTAAAATTTTTAAAATCTTATTCTCTTCTATCTCTTCCTTATTAAAATATGATAATAAATTTTTATTAGCCTTTATTACTCCTCTTACAAATTTATCAAACTCTTTTTTTACATTTTTAGGCTCAAAAAACATATTGGGAAAAAGATTACCACTATTAGCCCCAACTCCAAAACGAGTAATAATTAAATCTTCGTTTTTTATAGTTATAAAAGGCTCTATTTCTCTTGTCTCTATATCAAATAGATAAACTTTTATTTTTGTATATTCATACGCCTTATTTTTAACTCTCTTTTCGTCCTCTAAATAGTGTGTACCTATAGTTGAAAGTATTTTTATAATGTCGCCCATTTATTCCTCTTTTGATGTATTTATATTAATTGTTGTATCTCCTGAAAATAAAAAACCTAAAAGTATTATAATTAAAAAAAACAAAGCGATTATTAAACTTAAAATAATAATTGTATTCTCTGTCACAATATATCCTTTTTGATAATGTTATTTTAAAAGTTTAACATATAAAGCTTAAAGAGGTATTTTAATAACTATACTTGCTATTAAAATATATTTGCTTTTTTAATTAAAATTAGGTAAACTTACATTTAAGTAAGCATAACAAAATCTTCCCTTATAGGGTTTTGAATATAGCGAGTATGGTTATTGCTTACTTTCATTTCACCAACTCCACAAACCCCAACCCTTTCATGCAATTAGCACCCATTCCTGTATCTAGTATCATTCTTAAAATATCTTTATCTCCCTCAATCTTATAAACTCCAAACCAAGCTTTTATAACACCTTTACTATAATGGAAAATTCTCTCTCTTGGTTTTTGTTCTATTAGTTTTATTTTTAACTCTCCACTATATTTTTTACCAAATAGTGCTTCATACTTCTCTATGGTGTTTTGGTGAATTATCTCTTGGAATTTATCGCTTTTTGGTTCTAGGTCTATCTTTTTTTTACTATGTTTACCATCTTTAATATTGGCATTAATAAATCCTGCTACTTTTATGGGTGAATTTATCTTACTATTTCTTTCAGTAATTCCAACAGAAGTATTGGTTAGATGAATTTCTCCTAACTTTAAACTATTATATAGCATATATTCAGCTAACCTCTTCTCATTCTCTTTATCTAATGCTACAAATTTAGCGTGAATTTCATTCTCTATATAGGCTATTTTGAAATTCATTGATTTAAAAACTTTTCCATTTGGGTGTTTATAGCCTCTATGCTCTCTATCATCGAGGGCTGTATATATATAAGATTGAAATAGTTTAGCTATTACTCTACGAATTGGTAAATTTTTTGTTGGTAGTTTTGTTTTTATTGTTAACATATTATCTCCTAAAAATAGAAGTATAGCACTTTTAAGAGACAAATTCAGTCTGTAAAAAAAATTTATATGATTTTTTGTAAAATTGGGAAATTTTTATAAGAAGATGGTGGGTCCTCGGGGACTCGAACCCCGGACCACTCGGTTATGAGCCGAGTGCTCTAACCAGCTGAGCTAAAGACCCACCTGCGAAAATATTAGAGGGATTTAACTCCCGTCATCGTTATTTTCGAGTCGGTATTATACATAAAATAAAAACGAAAAGCAAGTAAATTCTCCAAAATTCCAAAAATAATTGCAAAAATTACAAAAGAAGTCCCTCCGTGGCTAAACATTGGCAGTGGAAGACCCACAACTGGAGCTAATCCCATGGTCATAGAGATGTTTACAGCCATATATATAAAAAAGAGAAAAGCCATGCCTGAGGCGAAAACTTTTACAAAATAGTCTTTTTTATTGGATATGGCTATATGTAGAAGATGTAAAATAAGCATAGCATAAAGAACTATAACTGAAACCATACCAATAAATCCAAATCTTTCACCTAAATATGCAAAAATGAAGTCTGTTGAAGATACTGGTAAAAATTTTAATTGGGTTTGAGTAGCATTCTCTTTATCTTGTCCATTCATTCCACCAGAACCAATAGCAATAATAGATTGTTGAACATGATAACTAGGTTTTCCTAAAAAATCTGCAATTCTCTGTTTTTGATATGGCTTTAACCCATGTTTATATATTACAGGAGCTGTTAAACCAATAACAACTAGTAGTGTAACCCAAATACGCATTCTAACACCAACCACAAATAAAACTCCAAATCCAGTTAAAAGAAGAACTAAACCTGTTCCTAAATCTGGTTCTTTTGCTATTAGCACAAATGGAATAAGAATATATAAAGATAGTTTAATAAACATTTTTAAATCATATCCCCATTTTGGTGGTGGATTTCTAACTATTAAATAACCTAACATTAATAATACAGTAATTTTAATAAATTCAGATGGTTGCAGTGTCATATGTGTAAAGGGTATCTCAATCCACCGTCTAGCACCTAATATCTTTTTACCAAAAAAATCAACACTTAAAAGTAAAAGAAGATTAATCCAATATGATATGGGAATTAACCACTGATATTTACGCCAAGGTATTAAAAACGCTATAAAAAAAACACCTGCTGATAATCCATAATAGATTAACTGCTTATTAAAAAGCTCTGGCTTTATCTCATATACTAGATATGATGAGAGTATAAATAGTGGTATAAGTTGTAATATTAAAATAAAATTAAATTGTTGAAGTATTCGTCTGTCAAATTGGAACCAATGCATATAATGTCCATTTTTTTAAGTATTATATCAAAGGAGTGATTAATCTTAAGTATTGATAAGAACTACAATTGTACAAATAGGGGGAGGAGTACCATTGGTTTAGTTATCTATCAATTTAAAAGGAGGAATGGAAAATGATTTTTTCTCATCACATACTTAAGACATGTGAGAATTATACTCTAAATCAGATGAAATTACTCTTAATTAAATCCAAAATAGTCTATTTTTTTATAAAAATTAGAAGTGACGACTATTTTTTTTAGATTTATTGGCTGTTTTTTCGCTTTTTTTACCTTTATTCATTATTTTTTCGGCTAACTCTTTTGCTTTTTTTAATTTTTCGTTATTTTTTATATCTTTTTGTTTGTTTTTTTTATTACTTAACTTTAAAGATGGATTATAATTAAAACCCTCTATTGTTACTTTTTGTAATTTGATATGTAAAAGTTTTTCCAATTCTTCTAGTTGTGTAACCTCTTTTTGGCAAACTAAAGATATAGCCTCACCTTGGTTTTTGGCTCTTCCTGTTCTTCCTACTCTATGAATATACTCCTCATTTTTAATTGGAAGTTCAAAATTTATAACAAGTGGAAGATTTTTTATATCAATTCCCCTTGCTACGACATCCGTGGCAATTAATACTTTAGCCTCTCCATTTTTAAAATCTTTTAAAGCTTTATCTCTTATTGATTGGCTTTTATCTCCGTGAATTGCTATAGATTTTATCTTTTGCTCTTCTAATTTTTCTACTATAAGATTAGCACCTCTTTTACTATTTACAAAAACTAAAATCCCTTTAGCCTGTTTCTCTTTTAATAAATGTATAAGAAGGGCTGTTTTTTGCTCTTCACCTATAAAGCAAACTAGCTGTTTTATCTCTTTTGCCGATATATCACCCTCTATCTCCACTCTTATTGGATTGTTTAGAAGAGATTTTGCTAATTTAATAACAGAAGAGGGAAATGTAGCTGAAAACATTGCAGATTGTCTTTTTTTAGGAAGTAGTTTAATAATTACTCTTATATCATCTATAAATCCCATTTCTAAAAGTTTATCAGCTTCATCAATTATTACTATTTTTACAATTGAAAGATTAATTGTTCTGTTTTTAATATGTTTTAAAAGTTGCCCAGTAGTAGCTACTACTATATTTGCTCCTGCTCGTATCTCTTTTACTTGACCTCCTAATTTTACCCCTCCATAAACTGCTACTGATTTATGAGGAAACCCTTTTGAGTATCTTTTTATAGAGTTATTAATTT
The DNA here is from genome assembly GCA_027065385.1 of Campylobacteraceae bacterium. GTDB lineage: Bacteria > Campylobacterota > Campylobacteria > Campylobacterales > Sulfurovaceae > UBA1140. Next base: position 43,748 of record JAMOOP010000163.1, read on the forward strand.
GTACTACAAGTTCTCTAGTTGGAGCGAGTATTAGAGCATCTATTTTATATCTATCATCTCCCACTCTTTTTTCTTCTCTTATTGGTAAATTTTCTAAAATAGGCAAAATAAAAGATGCACTCTTTCCTGTTCCTGTTTGAGAAGAGGCTAATATATCTTTTCCTTTTCTTAATAGAGGTATGGATTTTTCTTGTATTGGTGTGGGTTTACTATATCCCAATGCTTTTAAATTAGTTTGCATCTTTTTTGATAGCATTAGGTTTGAAAATGGCATTTGTAGTCCTTAGTTTTAATCTGAAATTATATCAAATTTTTAAATTTTTTGATATAATCGCCAAAAAAATAGAGGTATAATTAATGCAGTTTACAGAGTTTAAATTAGAAAATTTAAAAGAGTTTCCAAAAGAGTTAGATATATTATTAGAAAAACAGTTAAAAACTATAGAAGATATTAGTAATAACAGTAAAAGTAGTTATAAAGAGGTATTAAAACCATTACAAGATTTAGATAATGAGTTAGAGCTATTTTTTACACCACTTTCACACCTAAATAGTGTTAATAATTCAGATGAGACTAAGAAAGCTTATGAGGAGTCTTTACCAAAACTATCAAAATTTCATAGCCAAATAGCACAAAATGAGAAACTTTTTAAAAAAATAGAATCTATAAGCTCTCATGATTTAGAAAAAAAGAGAGTAATAGAGAATAATATTAGAGATTTTGTATTATCTGGTGCAAAATTACCAAAAAAGCAAAAAAAAGAGTTAGAAGAGATAAATAGAGAACTTAGTGAACTGTCTAATAAATTTTTTCAAAATTTAATTGATGCAAATAGTGCTTATGAGCTTATTATAAAAGATAAAAAAGATATTAAAGAAATCCCTAGTAGTGATTTAGCATTAGCTAAAGAGAAAATTAATGGTGAAATAGTTTATAAATTTACTCTACAAATTCCTAGCTATTTAGCCTATATGACCTATGGTACAAATAGGGAGTATAGAGAAGAGTTATATAGAGCATACTCAACAAGAGCTAGTAAAAACGGTGAGATAATAGATAGAATACTTCTATTAAGAGATAAAGAGGCTAAACTTTTAGGGTTTGAAAATTATACTAATCTATCTTTAGCTACAAAAGATGCACCATCAGTTAATTCTGTTATAGATTTTTTAGAGAAGTTATTAAAACTTAGCAGACCACAAGCCATAAAAGAGTTAGATGAGTTAAAAGAGTTTGCATTAAAATTAGATAATATTAAAGATTTACAACCTTTTGATGTAGCATACTATAGTGAAAAGCTAAAAAAAGAGAAATTTGATTTTGATGAGAATATAACAAAACCATATTTTGAGCAAACTAGAGTCTTAAATGGTTTACTAGAGGTTGTATCTAATCTATTTAATATAGAGTTTAGACCATCTAATACTCCTCTATGGCACAACAAGGCTAAAGCTTTTGATATATATAAAGATAATAAAATATCAGGAAGAGTATATTTTGATTTAGAGGCAAGAAAAGAGAAAAGAGGTGGAGCTTGGATGCATAATTGGCAAACTCATTTTATAGACAGCAAAGGAGAAAAACATCTACCTGTTGTATTTATAGTATGTAACTTTCCTGCATCAACCAAAGAGAACCCTAGCCTATTAAGACATGATGATGTGGTAACCCTATTTCATGAGATGGGACATGGAATTCATCATCTATTTTCTAAATGTCATGAATATTCGGTATCGGGAGTAAATGGTATAGCTTGGGATGTGGTTGAATTTCCATCACAGTTTTTAGAAAATTTTGCTTATGAAAAAGAGATACTTAAAAAATTTGCTTTTCACTATGAGACTAAAGAGGCTATGAGTAATGAGCTATTAGATAAGATAAAGAGAAGTAAAAACTTTCAATCAGCACTTGGAATATTAAGACAGGTAGAGTTTTCACTATTTGATATAAAACTTCACCAAAAACTATATCAAGGTAATGAGGTTCAATCTCTATTAGATAAGATAAGAGAGGAGACAGCTTTACTTAAAGTACCAAGTTATAATAAGTTTCAAAATGGATTTGGACATATATTTTCTGGTGGATATAGTGCAGGATACTATAGTTACAAGTGGGCAGAGGTTTTAAGTGCCGATGCTTTTTTTGAGTGTTTAGATAGTAATGGTAGTTTTAATCAAGAAAAGGCTAATGGATATTATAAATATATTTTAAGTAGAGGAAGTTCTGAAGATATGAATATATTATATAAAAAGTGGTTAGGAAGAGATGCTAAAGTAGAATCTCTTTTAAAACTTTATGGGATTAAAGATTTATAATCTTAATCCCACAACTAATTAAAAAATCGAATTAGCATAAGTGTTAGTTCGTTTAATCCAACCTTTTAAAAAGTGTCTCTCTGATGGTTTATTTTTAACTCTCTGTTCTAATACAACTCTTGCTGCATTTGAAAACTCTTTAAGTGCTTGAGGTCCTTTTTTAACAGGTCTCATAGTTTGAAGTACTTGAAGAAGTCCCCAACCTTGATTATTATACTTCTCACTCTCTTTAATACCTTTACCTTTAAAGTTAATATAATCAATTAGAGGATACCAACCACCTTTAGTGTCAGCTACAGCATTATAATTATTTTTAATATACTCCTGTCTCTCTTTTGGAACATATTTTACAATCTCTGGAATAGAGTCCACAACTCTATCAAAGAAGAATTTTGTTTGAAGTGCTTTTGTATTAATAATAATATTCTCTAACTCTTTAAATCTCTTATCTGTAGTTCTAGCTCTCTCAAAAGCTTTTTTATTTGCCCAAGGAATACCCTTATCTTTTTGGTCTTTTAACCACTGAGGAATATCAACCTTATTTTTTACATAATAGTCAATCATATCAGGAAAAGTTTGGTCAAATTTTTGTGCCTCTCCTGCTGGATACCAAATAAAATGACCATACCCTAAAGATGCAAAATTTTCACTTGGCGACCAATACATTAAATATTTAGGATTTCCTCCCGTCTCATTTTTATATATCTGGTCAGCAATTTTATTTAACTCATAAGGTGTAAGTGAAGGTCTTGTTATATTCTCTTCAATATAAACATCTTTTTGAACACTCTTTGTACAACCACTATAAAGTACTCCTACAATAGCTAAAGTTGTTAACAATTTTAAAAATTTCATTTTATCTCCTATTTTTTTTTAAGTATAGGAGAAAAATGCTAATAATCTAGTTAAGATTAGCAATTAAATTACTATTTTACAACAATATTAACCAATTTATTAGGAACGACTATCTCTTTTATTATAGTTTTGCCCTCTAACCATTTAGGAATATTTCTTTTTGCTATCTCTATAATCTCATCTTTTGAAGCATCTGCATTAACTTCTATCTCTGCTCTTCTTTTACCATTAACTCCAACACCTAAAGTTATAGTATCTTGAACAAATACCTCATTAATAATATCTATTTTACCTTTTAAGTTTTTAGAACTAAAAAGTTCCTCACTTAATTCAGCACAAATATGTGGAGTAATAGGTTCTAATAGATGTAAAATTATATATATTCCCTCACTCCAAACTTCACTATTTTCTTGTTTATCTAGTGCATTTAGTGCTTCCATACATGAAGCAATTAAAGTATTAAATGCAAATGTTTTCTCATAAACGGTTATAGATTTACTAAGTGCATCATAAACTTTAGCTCTTGCTAATTTCTCATCTTTAGATAGTTTAGAATGTTCAATTTTTGGCATAGAAGAGCTATTTACTTTTGTTTTTCTGCTATATAGTTTTTTTAAAAATCTAAATGCACCCTCAACTGCCGAGTCATTCCACTCTAACTCTTTTTGTGGTGGAGCTGCAAATAGAGTAAATAGTCTTGCTGTATCTGCTCCATATTTAGATATAAGGCTATCTGGGTCAACAATATTACCTAGTGATTTACTCATCTTAACGCCATCTTTTAAAACCATTCCTTGTGTTAAAAGGTGATTAAATGGCTCTTTTAGATTATCTATAAAACCTAAATCTCTTAGAGCTTTTGTAAAAAATCTAGCATATAAAAGGTGTAAAATAGCATGTTCAATTCCACCAATATATTGGTCAACTCCAAGCCAATAAGATACATCTTCTTTATCAATTCCTACACTCTCCCACTTTTTAGGGTCTGTTGCATATCTAAACTGATACCAACTAGATTGCACAAAAGTATCTAGTGTATCTGTTTCTCTTATAGCCTCTTTTCCACATTTAGGACAAGAGCAGTTTTTCCATATCGGATGATTTTCTAAAGGGTTTCCCTCTCCTGAAATTGTTACATCTTCAGGCAAAGCAATAGGTAAATTCTCTATTTTTTCAGGAACTAAACCACACTCTTTACAATGAACAAATGGAATAGGCGCACCCCAATATCTTTGACGACTAACTCCCCAATTTCTTAATTTATAGTTTGTTTTTCCCTCTCCTAACCCTTTAGACTCAAAAAGTTTAATAATCTTCTCTTTAGCCTCTTCTATATTGCTATCTTCATCAACTACATGTTTTATAGGGAGATTATACTTAGTAGCAAACTCAAAATCTCTCTCATCATGAGCTGGAACACTCATTACAGCTCCACCACCATAAGATGCTAATACAAAATTTGCTGTCCAGACTGGAATTTCTTCATTAGTTAATGGGTGAATAACTTTAATTCCTAAATCATAACCCTCTTTTCCAGCTTTTGCTCTTTCAACCTCTGTCATATTTGAGATTTTTTCTATAGCTTCAATGACCTCTTTATCTAAAAGATTTAATTTAATTAACTCTTTTACTATAGGGTGTTCTGGTGCTAGTGCTGTATAGGTTACTCCATAAACTGTATCAGCTCTTGTGGTAAATACATTAAACCCATTAAAAGTATTATTTAATTTTTCTATGCTTTCATCTGAAAGTTTAAAAGTAAACTCCAACCCTTGCGATTTACCTATCCAATTACTCTGCATAGATAGAACTTGTGATGGCCATTTACCCTCTAAGAGTTTTAAATCTTCTAAAAGCTCATCAGCATACTTTAAAATATCTATATAGTACCCCTCCATCTCTTTTAGTTGAACTAAATTATCACATCTCCAACAACAACCATCAACTACTTGTTCATTTGCTAAAACTGTATGACAATCTTCACACCAATTTACAGTGGTAGCCTCTCTATATAAAAGCCCCTCTTCAAACATCTTAATAATAAACTCTTGTTCCCACTTAGTATAAAGCTCATCACAAGTTGCAAACTCTCTTGTTTTTGAAAAAGATAATCCTAAAGAGTTTAACTCTCCTCTCATATATTCAATATTAGAATATGTCCACTCTTTTGGGTGTCGTCCATGTTTTATAGCTGCATTTTCAGCAGGCATTCCAAATGCGTCCCAACCAATTGGGTGAAGTACATTATAGTTCTGTTTTCTATAGTATCTAGCCATTGCATCACCAATAGCATAGTTTCTTACATGCCCCATGTGAAGTCTTCCACTAGGAAATGGAAACATACTTAAAATATATTTCTTTGGCAAATCTTTACTCTCAAAAGGCTCAAATGCACCTGTTTTTTCCCATATCTCTTGCCACTTTTTTTCTATTTGCTTTGGATTATAGCTCATTATCTCTCCGTAAGATTAAAATTGTGAGATTATAGCTAATGATGTATTAGATATTATAATTTTTTTAGTATAGTTTTGCTTGTTAATCAAGTTATAAATCATTATAATTACGATAAATAAAAAAAGAAATAGGATTTTTTGTGAAAATAAATAAAATATACTCATTAACACTATCAATACTACTTTTCTCGGCATGTAGTACAAAACATATAGAAAAAGAGCCAAAAAAAGAGAATAATGAAACCAATACTACAAAAAGTTTAACTTTTTTAGAAGTAAGTGCTGGAGACTTAAACTCTACTAAAGAAGAGGCTTTACCCAAAGTCTCTTATGATGAACTACAAGGAGAATTTCAAACAAATAGTAAACTATGGGAATTTATTGATATGATGGTTCAAGTTCATAACTTTGATAAAAAATATCTAAATGAAATTTTTTCACAAGCTCAAAACTATAACTATATACCACAAACAAGAAGTTGTACTAGTAATATTATTGTAGGGAAAATAGGTGCATGGGATAAGTATAAGAGCTGTTTTATATATGAGAGAAATATCCAAAGAGGTCTTAAATTTTGGGAAGAGCATGAAGATACTTTAAATAGAGCTGAAGCTCAATATGGAGTTCCTGTTAAATATATTATTGGAATATTGGGGATTGAAACAGCTTATGGTGTAAATTTTGGAAAATATAGAGTAATTGATGTATTAACAACTAAAAGTATGTTAGGTGGAAGAAGAGCCAGTTTTTATACAGATGAATTAGAGAAATATTTACTAATTAGTAGAGATATTGGGTTAAATCCAACTGAAACTATGGGTTCAACATCTGGTGCTTTAGGGTATGGTCAATTTATGCCTAGTAGTTATATGCGATTTGCAGTTGATTTTAATAGTGATGGAAAAACAGACCTTTGGGACGCAGAAGATGCTATTGGAAGTATTGCCAATTATTTTGCACAAAATGGTTGGAACCCATCTATTCCAAAAGTAGCAGTTAGAGCTAGATATAAAGGTAATAGATTTAGAAGATTAAAAACAGGATATAAAACAAGATATTCACTCTCTTGGTTAAAAAGAAAATATCATATAGTTCCTAGAGAAAAATTCCACCCTTATGGAAAAGTATCTCTAATAAAACTACCAAGAGGAACTTATGATGAACTTTGGCTTGGTTCTCCAAACTTTAGAGTAATAACAACATATAACCATAGCACATATTATGGAATGACTGCTTTTGAATTGGGTGAAGAGATTGAAAAAAGAAGATATGGAGGAGGAATTTAAAAATCCTCTTTCATTTTAGCACTCTCCACAATAGATATAACTAAAGTATATATATTTGCAATAATTGCACCCATTACTAAACCAATAATTAAATTACCATTCTCTCCACTTCCAAATTGAAATATAAAAAATGCAGGTAATAGATGTAAATCTGCTACTAATGAACCTGCTAAAAGTTCAGCTGAAAGCAGATTTCTAACACCTAGTTTTAATATGGTAGAGACTAGATTTATACTTCCTGCAACAAAAAGTGCAACTACAGTGTGTTCAAGTAGATATGAGACACTTGTAGTTAAACTCATAAGTGTAAAAAAGATATAAAAAACTTTTCCCCAATTCAATTACATAGTTCCTTGCTCATACATAGCTCTCATTTTCTCTCGCTCTTTTTCTCTTTTAAGTTTTTCAGCCTCTTTAGCTCTAAACTCTGCTATTGAGAACTTAAGCCACATTAAGATTGGAGATGCAACAAAGATAGATGAGTAAGTTCCAACGACAACACCAACTAAAAGAGTAAAACTAAATCCTTTAAGTAACTCTCCACCAAATAGATATAGAGTAAGAACAACAAAGAATGTAGTAAGTGAAGTTAGAGTTGTTCTTGATAATGTTCTAGTAACAGACTCATCAATAACCTCTGAAAGTTCAGCTGATTTTATAGTTCTAATTCCCTCTCTAATTCTATCAAATACAATTACTGTATCGTTTAGTGAGTATCCTAAAATAGTTAAAATTGCTGCTAAAATAGGTAGATTTATATCTATTTGAAATAGTGCTAAAGCTCCAAGTGATATAGTAACATCATGAATAAGTGCCATAACAGAGGCTAAAGCAAATCTCCACTCAAATCTAAATGAAATATAGGCTAATATTCCAATAATAGATAGAAGCATAGCCATAAGACCTTGATTTCTTAACTCATCACCAACAGCAGGTCCTACCATATCAACACTTCTTATCTCATACTCACCTGTACCTTTTAGAAGTTTATTCATTTGGTCACTAACATCAACACTTACATCTTTTGATGTACTTTTAGTTCTAATAGCAATCTCACTATTTGAACCAAAATATGTAACATTTGCTCCTTTATAAGAGCCATTTTTATTTAAAATATCTCTTACTTGTTGAATAGGTGCATCACCTTTATATTTTACCTGAATAACAGTTCCACCTGCAAAATCAATACCATAATTTAACCCTTTAGTCATAAGTAAAACTAAAGAAAAAACAACTAAAGTAATAGATAAAATACCAAACTTTTTAGCATTTGCCATAAAACCTACAATAGGCTGATTATATTTAAATACTTCCACTATTTTGCTCCTTTAGTTTTAATACCAAACCAAAAGTTTAGTCTCTTTTTATCAATTTTTGGTAATATCCACTGATAAATACCATGAGTTCCTAAAATAGCTGTAAGCATAGAGGCTAAAATACCAATACTAATTGTTAAAGAGAAACCTTTAATAGGCCCTGTACCATAAGCAAATAGAACAACAGCTGCTATTAAAGTAGTAACATTAGCGTCCCAAATTGCAGTAAAGGCATTATTATAACCTTGTTCAATAGATTTAGTTATTGAGTTTCCTGCATTAAGAAGTTCTCTAATTCTCTCATTAATAATAACATTGGCATCAACTGCCATACCAACAGTTAAAACAATCCCTGCCATACCAGGTAAGGTAAGAGTTGCTTCAAATAGAGACATAATAGCAAGTATTAAAAATAGATTGGCAATTAGTGCTGTATTTGCTATTGCTCCTGCCATACCATAATAGATAAACATAAAAACAACAACAGATAAGAAACCAATAATTAAAGCTATCATACTAGCTCTAATACTATCTGCTCCAAGGCTTGGCCCCACACTTCTTTTCTCTTCAACTTGAACAGGAGCTAATAATGCACCAGAACGAAGAGCAATAGCTACATCGTGAGCCTCTTGTGGTGTAAAGTTTCCAGATATTTGTCCACTTCCTCCACCAATTCTTTCTCTAATTACAGGTGCTGAATATACTTTTCCATCTAAAACAACAGCCATTCTTTTACCCACACTTCGTCCAGAGAAATCACCAAATATTTTAGCTCCCTGACCATTTAGTTTAAAGTTAATAAGAGGCTGATTGTTTTGTCTATCATATCCAACTTTTGCATCAACCAACATTGAACCATCTAAAATAGGAATTGAGTGAAGAAGATATTTTTGCTTAGGGTTAGAGACATCAGTTAAAATAACATCACCATACTGTTTAGCTTCAGCTTCACTCATAGTATTAACCCTAGCATCTCTATCTTCATCAACTGCCATCATTTGAAGGTGTGCAGCTTTAGCTATTAGCTCTCTAATTCTCTGCTCATCAGCTTGTGTTTTAATACCTGGAACTTCTACTAATATCTTATCCATACCCTGTTTAGCAACAGTAGGTTCAGCTAGACCAAACATATTAAGACGATTTCTAATAGTATCAACTGCTTGATTTATAGCATTTTTCTTTGTCTCTTCTATTAATTGTGGGCTTAAAGTTAGAGTAAAACTTAATCCATTCTGTTTTACATTAATCTCTTTAAAGTCATCTTTTAAAATTTCAGTTACTTTTGGTAAATCATCTTTATCTAAAAGTTCAAATCTAACACTATTATCTTCTATCTTTAAATCATCAAAAATAATATCTTCTTTTTCTAACTGATATTTAATTGTTGTACCAATAGATTTAACTTTAGACTCTACTGCTACTTCACTTTTAACAGATAAAAGCATGTGTAACCCACCCTGTAGGTCAAGTCCTAGTGTAATCTTTTTACCCTCATCACTTTGTGTAAGAGATGGAATAGAGAATACTACTCCAAACAAAAAAGCAAAGAGAAAGATAACAACTCTATAGTTTAATTTGTTCATATCTTAAGCATCTACCTTTTTATTTACAAAAGCTTTATCTAGTTTAACAATAGTTGTATCGTTTAGTTTAATTTTAACAAAATCCTCTTCAACTTTAACTATCTCTGCATAAAGCCCACCAGTTGTTAGTATCTTATCACCTTTTTTAAGTGCGTCTAACATTGCTCGATGCTCTTTTTGCTGTTTTTGTTGAGGTCTGATAATTAAAAAGTAAAAAATACCAAACAAAATAATAAGTGGTGCAAATTGTGCTATTTGTGCCATAAGGGAAATCCTTTGAGTTTATATATAAAAATAGGCGAGTATTTTACCATTAAGAATATAACAGAAGGCTTTTTTTTCTGTTAATCAAATTTTAATTAAGATATAATTTTAAAAAAATAAAGGTAGATAAATATGAAAAAACCTATTAAAATAGTTATATATATAATCTTAACCTCAACTCTACTACTATCTCAAAATATATATGAAAAGAATTGTCTATTTTGTCATAATGACCACTTTCCTACCTCTTTAGAGAGAATGTTTATGTCATATATAAAAGTATATAGTGGGGAAATAACATTTAAAGCCTCTTTAAAAGGGTATCTTCAAAATCCAACAAAAGAACTTTCTGCTATGAGTGACTTATTTATTGACCGTTTTGGAATAAAAGAGAAAACAACCTTAAGTGAAAAAGAGTTAGAAGAGGCGATTAATATATATTGGGATTTATATAATGTTAGAAATAAATTAAAATAATCCTCAAAAAGAGAATTATTTTTAAGAAATCACATAAGCACCATTAAACTTTTTAGATTTTAAAAACTGCTTTGCTTCCCATGGAGTACATTTAACTATTACTCTATAGGCTGTTTTCTTTTTAGACTTAATATATTTAGGAATAATTTGAACATTTTTTAGTTTGTATTTTTTCTTAAATATATTTGCATACTTTTTCTTAAAAAAAGATGCTAATTGTACCTTATAACTCTTTTTAGCTTTAGCTACTTTATAATGTCTTTTACGACTCTTTTTAGCTGAAGAGATAACTTCAATTTTTACTCTAGCAATACCTTTTTTGGTTAACCCAATTTTTCTAGCTGCTCCATAAGATAGGTCTATATCTCGTGAACGATAAAATGGTCCTCTATCATTTACTCTTACTCTAACAGATTTTTTATTAGTTAGATTTGTAACTTTTAATACAGTATTTAGAGCATAAGTTCTATGTGCTGCTGTCATACTATACATATTGTATCTCTCACCTGAAGCTGTTAGTCTTTTATGGAACTGTTTACCATACCAACTAGCTTTTCCTATTTTGACTAAGCCTTTAGATACATATCTTGGATAATATTTTATTCCTCTATCTTTATATGCTAAGATATTTGCGTCTTTAGCAGTTATAGACGAAGAGAAAATAGTTAAGCCAAATATAGCTATCAAAAAACTTTTTAAAATATAATTAAATATCATATAATAAAAACTCCCATGCTAAAATATAGGTGGAAGTATATCTATTTAAAACTTTTAAAAAAGAGTGAAATGTGATTTTATTTTATATTTTTTACAAGAGTGTGTATTTTAGTTATTTAGTCACTTTGACTAAAGATTAATGATTTTTTTGACTAAAACTACTTGAAAAATTATTAAAAATATACTACAATGGCAAAAAAATTATATATAAGGATTATATGCGATGGCAAAACATCAGTTTCAAACAGAGATAGGTCAACTCTTAAAATTAATGACACATTCACTTTATTCAAATAAAGAGATATTTATAAGAGAGTTAATTTCAAACTCTAGTGATGCAATTGATAAATTTAACTATATGCAATTAACCAATGAAAAGTTCAAAGATGAAAATTGGACTGGAAAAATTAATGTAAATTTAGATGAAGAAGATGGAAGCTTAACTATTGGTGATAATGGTTTAGGAATGAATGAAGAAGATTTAATTAATCATCTAGGAACTATAGCAAAATCTGGAACTAAATCATTTGTAGAGTCATTAACAGGAGATGCTAAAAAAGATAGCAATCTTATTGGTCAATTTGGTGTAGGTTTTTATTCTGTATTTATGGTAGCACAAATGGTAGATGTAGTTACAAAAAAAGCAGGTGAAGAACAAGCCTATATGTTTAGTACAGATGGTACTGGTGAGTTTGAAGTAAAACCTGTTACAAAAGAAGAACATGGAACAGTTGTTTATATTAAACTAAAAGAGGAAGAGAAAGAGTTTTTAAGTAAATGGAGAGTTCAAGAGGTTATAAAAAAATACTCTAACCATATAGCTTACCCTATTATGTTACACTACACAGAAGAGGAGACAACAGGTGAAGGTGATGACAAAGTTACTAAAAAAGTTAAAAAGAGTGAAAAGGTAAATGAAGCTACTGCTCTTTGGACTTTGCCTAAAGCATCACTAAAAAGAGAGGATTATATTGAGTTCTATAAAACAATCTCTCATGGAGATGATGAACCATTAACTTACCTACACAATAAAGTAGAAGGGGCAAATGAGTTTACAACACTATTCTATATTCCAAAAACTGCTCCATTTGATTTATATAGAGCAGATTATCAAAGTAATGTAAAACTTTATGTAAAAAGAGTATTTATTACAGATGATGATAAAGAGCTACTTCCAACATATTTAAGATTTGTAAAAGGTATTATTGATAGTGAAGATTTACCTCTAAATGTTAGTCGTGAAATTTTACAAGAGAATAGAATATTAGCAAATATTAAACAACATTCAACTAAAAAAATTCTCCAAGCTATTAAAAAACTAAAAGATGAGAATGCAAAAATCTTTACAGAGCAGTACAATAAAGTAATTAAAGAGGGAATTTTCCAAGACCATACAAATAAAGAGTTACTTTTAGAGATAGTAAGATATAAGTCATCTACAGAAGAGGGAATGGTAGGACTTGATGATTATATTTCAAGAGGAGACTCTGAGAAAAAAGAGATTTACTATATTATAGGTGAAGATGAAAAAGTTTTAAGAAACTCTCCACTACTTGAAGCTTATAAAAAAGCAAATATTGAAGTTCTTATTTTAGATGATAAGGAGATAGATGAGATTGTAACTCCTGCTATTGGAACATTTAAAGAGTGGACATTTAAAGATATTACAACTATTGATGCACCAGATAGCAAAACAGAAAAAGAGAAAGAAGAGATTAGTAAAGAGTTTAAATCTCTAACAGAAAAAATTAAAGAGGTTCTAGGAGAAGAGGTAAAAGAGGTAAAAACAACAACTAGACTAACATCTAGCCCATCATGTGTAGTAAAAGATAGCTCTGACCCAATGGCAGGAATGGCTCATATGTTTATGCAAATGGGACAAGATATGCCTGAAATTCCTCTAATTTTAGAAATTAATCCTGACCACGATATGATTAAAAAACTAAATAGCTTAGAGAATAAAGATAAATTTAGTGATATGGCGTGGATACTACTAGATAGTGCAAAACTTTCAGAAGGATTAGAACCTAAAGATAAGTCTGCATTTGCTTTAAGAGTAGCTAAAATTGCTACAGAAGCGATTTAAAAAATAGATAAGGAGTAATCCTTATCTAACTATAAATCAATTTGCTTTAGAAAACTCTCTTTAAGTCTATCTGAAATTCTAAACTTTAATCTTTTAATCTCATCTAAAACTATAACTGCTTCATCTTTTGAAATATATCCCTTTCTTACATTTAATATCAAAACACCAAGTAATCCAATAATATTTATTCTCATATTTTTAGCTACACCTCTGCCTTTTTTTTCATCTATAAGCAGTATTAAATTTAACTCTTTAGCTAAGACAATAGCCTCACTCTCTCCTCTATCTAAAATACCATCTAATAGAGCAAAAAGAGCTATATCATTTATCTTTTTTATTTCAAAAAATTTATTTTTTTTAATCTCCTCAAAAATACCATCTGATTTTACTGAAATCTCTTTAATTACCTCTTGTGGTATATAAATCTTACTAAAAAGGTTCTTTAGTAAATCATATCTACCTAACTTACCCAAAATAATAAGTGTAGTTGTATCACTAACAATAGATTTCAGTATAAGAACTTCTCAATAGTATCTAAATCATCATCTAAATTATAATCTATTATATCAACACCTAAAGCTCCTAACATATTCATAGTATCTAAATATGATAGATTTAAAGCTTTAGATAGTTGTCCTAATGATAGGTCTCCTTTTTTATAAGCTTTTATTAAAATCCATTTTTTAAATCCATACTCAAATACCTCATTATCTAGTGACATAGCTACAGCTATAGGTTTACCTCGTTTAGAAATAAATATATAATTATCTCTATCCTCTACACCTTTTGTAATAATAGATGGGTTATTTTTTATCTCTCTTATTCCTATATTTAGCATAATTTATCCTTTTATTCCTACTTATAGGGGTATTATAGCATAATTTTTCATACAAGATTAGAAATAATAAAATTATTATAATTTGATTAATACTTTAACCTCAAATTATATAAATACTAATTTCCTAAAAAATAGTTATGATTTTTAAGTTATGTGAAACTTATAATATGGAAAAATCATAAATAGGAGTAAAAATCCTATTTTTTATGATTTTCTATTGAAAAAGATACTATAATCCAACTAAAAAATAAAAGGAAAAAAATGAATAAACATATTAAAAAGATTTCAAATTATGCAGTAGTTGGTAGTATGAGTGCTTTAGTAATAGCATCTTTAACAGGTTGTGGTGATAATCCACAAGAGAATAAACCAGCAGAGCAACCAGCATCTAGTGCTATTAAAAAAGAGGGTGCAACTGTTACTATTCAAGAGTCTATAAATAAAGATACAAATAAGAGTACTTATAAAATTATAGATGAAGTTCCAAGTGTAACAACAAGAGTTATTTTAAAAGATGCAAATGGAACTGAAAGAATTTTAAGCCAAGCAGAAATAGATAAACTTGTTAAAGAAGAGGAGAAAAAAGTAGAGAATGGAACATCTGCTTTAACAAAAAATCCTGAAGAGGTAAAAGATAGTGGAGGATTGGGACTTGCAGGTACTCTAATGGCTAGTATGGCAGCTGGTATGGTGGGTTCTATGCTTATGAATAAACTTATGAATAACCAAAACTATCAACAAAATAGAAGAACAAGTTATAGCTCTCCTAGTACATACTCTAGGTCTCAAAGTAGTTTTGCAAAAGCCAGAGCTAGAAACTCTGCAATAGGTAGTAGTAAAAGAGCAACAACTTCGTCTTCATCAACTCGTCGTTCAGGGTTTGGAAGTAGTAGAAGTACAAGTAGCCGTTCAAGTTTTGGTGGTTAATATATGAAACTGACTCCTATAAAAGTTCCAGATAATAAATTTTTAGAAGATATTGGTTTCTATTGGCATACAGACCCAGATAAAACTCCTTATGTAGCATCTGAAATAGTAGATATTACACCTAAAGAAGCTGATGCTTATTATGAGGCTGTAAATGAACTATATGAGATGTTTGCAGAGGCAGGTGAGTATATAATAGAAAATGAACTTTTTCATGAATTAGGTATTCCATTTAATCTAATAGATGCTGTTAAAATGAGTTGGGATAATGATATTCATTGGCACTTATATGGAAGATTTGATTTGGCAGGTGGAATTGATGGAAAACCAATTAAACTAATAGAGTTTAATGCAGATACTCCAACAGCACTATTTGAAACAGCCATACTACAATGGGCAATGTTAAAAGCTAATAATATGGAAGAGACTCATCAATTTAACAGTGTTTATGAAGCTATAAGAGATAACTTTAAACGACTTGTTATGTTAGAAGATGATATTAATGATTTTGATAAACATTATGAGGGTTGGAAAATACTATTCTCATCTGTAAAAGATAATGAAGAGGAAGAGAGTACTGTAAAACTTCTTCAAACTATAGCTGAAGATGCAGGATTTGTAACAGAATTTGCATATATGGAAGATGTAGAATTTGATGGAGAAGAGGGAGTATTTTATAAAGATGTAAATTATGAGTATTGGTTTAAACTATTCCCATGGGAAGATATAGGTATTGAAGAGAGTGAATTAGCTAGACTTATGACTCAAATCATGCAAAACCAAAAAGCAATCTTTTTAAATCCAGCTTATACTTTAATGTTCCAATCAAAAGCATTTATGAAAATTTTATGGGACTTATATCCAAATCACCCACTACTACTAGAGACAGATTTTGAACCACTAAAAGGTAAAGCTCAAGTTGAGAAGAAAATCTTTGGTAGAGAGGGAGCTAATACTATAATTGTAGATGAAAATGAGAAAGTTATAGAAGAGAGAGGTGGAGAGTATGGAGAGTTTTCTTCTATTTTCCAAGAGTTTGTAGAGTTTCCAAAAGATACTAAAGATAACTATTATCAAGCAGGAGTATTCTTTGCTTATGAAGGTTGTGGACTTGGATTTAGACGAGGTGGATTAATTCTTGATAATTACTCTAAATTTGTGGGACATAGAGTTGTAGTTTAAATTTTATATCTCTCTTTAATAGAGAGATATAAGAGAAATTAGTTAGTACTATTTGTTTCTGTAGAATTTGACTCAATTGGAGTCTCTTCTTCTGTTTTTTCTTCTGTAGCCTCTTCCTCTTTTGGAGTCTCGTTAGTAGCTTCTACTTCTTGTTTCTCTTCAGCTTTAGCTTCCTCTTTTTTAGGCTCTTCTTCTTTTGTAGATGATTTCT
Source organism: Campylobacteraceae bacterium (assembly GCA_027065385.1). Lineage (GTDB taxonomy): Bacteria > Campylobacterota > Campylobacteria > Campylobacterales > Sulfurovaceae > UBA1140. The sequence goes on from JAMOOP010000163.1 coordinate 60,259, forward strand.
CTTTAGAACCACAACTCTCTTTAAGCTCATCAAACTCATCTTGAAGGTCATCTTTATCACTTATAACATTAGCAACGGCTTCACTATTAGCACCATATTTATAAACTAATTCACCACCCTCTTGACCCTGTTTTAGCGTTATAGCTGTAAATCCTACTAAAATAAGAACAAAGAAAAGTCTTGATATTACACCAGATAGTGCCATAAACATTAGTTTAAGTATAACTAAAGCTAATGAACCATATACAAGATAAATTCCTAATAACTTATGCTCTTTTAAATCAGCTTTACCTGCTTCTGAAAGTAGTGAAAATGCCTCTTTCCCATCTGCTGTACCTGTAAAATACGCACCTGCCATAACAATTGCAACCACTAAAATTAAAAATAGTGAAAAAACTGATAATGCTCTTTTTCTAAAGAAAAGGTTTATAAACTCTAATAAAATAATTACTACTGGTATAGCAACAGCAAAGTGAACTACAGCTGGGTGTAGAAGAGCAGGAATATCTATTGGTAGCTCCAACGGAATGGTTAAATCTGGTAATGACATATAATCTCCTTTTGTTAAGTCAATATTTCAATTTATTATAACTAAAAAATATATTTTTGGATATTAAATTTTTAAATTTATATTCTTTTTTAACTTTCTTTTACTTTTTTAGTCAAAATTTTATATATAACAAATCCAAAAAATAGTGTAATAAAGATAGAAAAATAGATAGGTATAGATTTTGTAATTACAAAAACAACTATTAAAATGGATAATAGAGTCGGAATTTCATTATAAGCTCTAAAAAACTGTCCACTTTTAATACATCTATCTTTTTCTAAAATTTTTCTAAAATATTCCATATTAAATGAGTATGCTATTAAAAAAACTAAAACTATAAGTTTAGCTATAAACCAATCTTGTTTAAGTAGTATAGGATTAATATATATAAGCGTTGCACCACTAATAATTGTAGCCCACATAGCAGGTAATCCAATAACTCTATATATTTTATCTTCTTGAATTTTAACTACAGTTGTAAAATCTTTTTTATCTTTATGCTCTTGATGATATACAAATAGTCTAGGCATATAAAACAACACAGCCATCCACGATAAAACAGCCATAATATGAAAAGCCAATATCTCTTGGTAATAGTTCATTATTTTTACTCCAATTTTTTTGGTATCATATCTTTTTTCTGTAAAGATATTAATTAAGATTAACAAAAAATATAAAATCGTTATGTTAAAAAGAACTTGATATAATCACGCAACAAAAAAAGATTACTAAAGTGGAATAAAAATGAACGAAACTAAAAAGAATGTATATAACCCAAAAGAGATAGAAAATAGTTACTATAAGCTTTGGGAAGAGAGAGGTTATTTTGAAATAGATGGTAACAGGGATATTCAAAAAGAGGGAAAAAACTTTGCTATTATGATGCCACCACCAAATGTAACAGGGCATTTACATATTGGACATGCACTTACATTTACTCTTCAAGATATAATAGTTAGATATAAAAGAATGGACGGATATAAGACTCTTTGGCAAGCAGGAGTTGACCATGCAGGGATTGCTACTCAAAATGTGGTAGAAAAACAGTTACTAGAAGAGGGAACAACCAAAGAGGAGATAGGAAGAGAGGAGTTTTTAAAAAGAGCTTGGCAACAGAAAGAGAACTCTCAAAATGCTATTACTAATCAGCTTAGAAAACTAGGAGTAAGTCCAGCTTGGAGTAGAGAGAGATTTACTATGGATAAAGGTTTGGCTAATGCTGTAAAAAAAGCCTTTAAAGAGATGTATGATAATGGTTATATAGTTAGAGGAAACTATATGATTAATTGGTGTACTCATGATGGAGCTTTAAGTGATATTGAGGTGGAGTATGAAGACCATGTAGGAAAATTATATCACATTAAATATCCTCTAAGTGATGGTAGTGGAGAGGTGATTGTAGCTACTACTAGACCAGAGACCTATTTTGGAGATACAGCTGTAATGGTTCACCCAAATGATACAAGACACAATCATCTAATAGGCAAAAAAGTAAAACTTCCTCTAATAGATAGAGAGATAGAGATAATAGCAGATAGCCATGTTGATATGGAGTTTGGAACAGGATTTGTAAAGGTTACCCCTGCTCATGACCCAAATGATTATGAAGTTGGAAAAAGACATGATTTAGAGTTTATTACTATATTTGATGAGAAAGGTATTTTAAATAGTTATTGTGGAGAGTTCGAGGGGTTAGAGAGACTTGAAGCAAGAGAAGCTATTATGGAGAAGCTTAAAAAAGAGGGGTTTGTAGAAAAAATTGAAGAGCATAACCACCAAGTTGGACACTGCTATAGATGTAAAAATGTGGTAGAACCTTATATATCAAAACAGTGGTTTGTTAAAAAAGAGTTTGCCTCATCTTCTATTAAGAAAGTAAATAGTGGAGAGGCTAAGTTTTTTCCAAACCATTGGATAAATAGTTATAATGCGTGGATGAGTGAACTTAGAGATTGGTGTATATCAAGACAGTTATGGTGGGGACATCAGATACCTGTGTTTTACTGTAGAGATTGTGATAATGAGTGGGTAGAAGATGGTGATACTCCCACTAAATGTTCTAAATGTAACTCAACTAATATCTATCAAGACCCTGATGTGTTAGATACTTGGTTTAGTTCAGGGTTATGGCCATTTTCTACTCTTGGTTGGGGAAATGGAGATGAGTTTAAGGGTGAGCTGTGGAATGAAGATGATATAAAAAACTTCTATCCAAATAATCTACTAATAACTGGTTTTGATATTCTATTCTTTTGGGTAGCTAGAATGCTTATGATGGGTGAAAATATTACAAAAGAGTTACCATTTAAAGATATTTATCTTCATGCCTTAGTAAAAGATGAGAAGGGTGAGAAGATGAGTAAATCTAAAGGTAATGTAATTGACCCACTTGTAACCATAGAAAAATACTCAACAGATGCACTTAGATTTACATTAGCAGTACTTGCAGTTCAAGGGCGAGATATTAAACTAAGTAACGATAAGTTAGAACAGAGTAGAAACTTTACCAATAAACTATTTAATGCAACTAACTTTCTACTACTAAACCGAGACTCTTTTGAAGATTTAGACCCAAATAAGATAAAAACTCCTCTTGGAAAATATATGTTAGCTAGATTTAATATAGCTGTAAAAGAGACTAGAGAGTTTATGGATATATATAGATTTAATGATAGTGCAACTACACTTTATAGATTTCTTTGGGGTGAGTTTTGTGATTGGGGAATAGAACTTAGTAAAGCAAGTAAAGAGAGTATTGGAGAGCTTGGAAGTATATTTAAAGAGTCTATGAAACTTCTTCACCCATTTATGCCGTTTATTACTGAAAATCTATATATGAGACTATCTAAAGAGAGTTTAGAAAATAGTGACTCTATTATGATAAAATCATATCCAACTATAAATAGAGTAGATAGTAAAGTTATAGAAGAGTTTAATTTAATTATAGAGGCTATTGTATCTATTAGAAGATGTAAAACTTTAATTGATAAAGGTAACCAAAAAATAGAAAAAGCATCAATTAAACTACCAACTAATTCTAATTTTGAAATGATGAAGCCATTTATAGAAAAACTAGCAAAAGTAGAAGAGTTATCTTTAGTAGATAGTAAGTTAGAAAACTCTGTAACTGATGTTAGTGATAATTTAGAGAGTTTTATATCAACTAATGATATTGATATGAGTGCAATTATAAATAAACTAACTAGACAGAAAGAGAAGTTAGAAAAAGAGATAGCAAAACTTAATAGAATGTTAAATAATAAAAAATTTGTAGCCAATGCACCAGAGAAAGTAATATCTCAAAATAGAAAAGCTTTAAATGATGCTAATGAAAAAATAAGTAAAATTAAAGAGGAGTTAAAAGGGTTTTTATAACCCTTTTAACCTTTAATATGTGTTATTTTGTTTTAATTATACAATTTAATTTATATTAAAAGGATATTCAAAATATTATAAGAATATTTTGGGTATAATCCACCACTAAAAACCGTGCTATAATAATATAACCTACTACTAATTTTACAAGGAGTCGCTTTTGGCTACCAAAGATATCAACAAAAATTTAGATGAAATTTTTAACACATGTAAAAAAGGTGATATTCTTACCTTTGAAGACATTGCAAAAGAGTTTGATAAACAACCTACACTAGTTCAAGCAAGAAGAATTTTAAAACTATCCAAAAAACATAAGATTAAAGTTGTTTCATCATCTGAATATGCTAAATATCTTTTTGAAAAAGAGAAAAAAAGAGTTGCATTAGCAAGAAAAAATGCAGCCCAAAATAATGAAGAAGAGTTTGACTTTTTAAAAGAGAAAGAGCTACTAGAGTGGAGTCGTTCCGATAGTCCTGTTAGAATGTACTTAAGAGAAATGGGGAAAATCCCACTTTTAACTAAAGAGGAAGAGGTCTATTTAAGTCGTGAGATTGAGGGTGGAGAAGATATTATATTAGATGCAATATGTTCCGTTCCTTATCTTATTGACTATATTATTAACTATAAAGAGCCTCTTTTAAATAGAGAAAGAAGAGTTAAAGAACTTTTTAAAAGTTTTGAGGACGAAAAAGATGATAGTGAAGATGAAAAAGATGATATTCTCGATGGAAATGGAGAGCCTGTAGTTAATGAAAAACCTGTAAAAAAGGTTGATAAAAGAGTTAAACAGGTAGTTGATAGTTTTAAAGCTCTATCTAAAGCTAAAAAAGAGTGGCTAAAGAGTCATGATGAATTAGAAAAACTACTTGAAAGTGATGTTAGTGAAGAGAAAATAATGCATGAAAATTTAAAAGTTGCATATAAAAAACAGCTCTTAAAACTAGCACTTATTGACTTAGGACCTACCTCTAAACTTATTAATGAGTTAGTAAAAGCTATGGAGACAGCTTTAAGAAGTGATGATGGTTTTGAAAAAGAGTTAAAAAGATTAGAGTATAAACTTCCTCTATTTAATGAGACTCTTAAAATAAATCACCAAAAGATACTTGATAATATTTTAGAGATGGATAAAGAGGATATAACAGACGCTGTACCTGAAACTACAATGGTTAGCACCTATGTAGAGATAAAGAAATTGTTTGAGACAAGAGAGGCTAGTAAAGATAGCTTTGACCTTGACCCTGAAAAGTTAGCTGAAATCTTAGGTCAAATAAGAAGAGGAAAAGCTAAAAGTGAAAAAGCTAAAACTAGAATGGCAAAATCTAACTTAAGATTAGTTGTATCTATTGCAAAAAGATATACAAATCGTGGTCTTCCATTCCTTGACTTAATTCAAGAGGGGAATATTGGATTAATGAAGGCTGTTGATAAATTTGAGTATCAAAAGGGGTATAAGTTTTCAACCTATGCTACTTGGTGGATACGACAAGCAATATCAAGAGCCATTGCTGACCAAGCAAGAACTATTAGAATTCCAATTCACATGATTGAGACTATTAATAGAATTAATAAGATTATTAGAAAAAATCTTCAAGAGTCAGGAAAAGAGCCAGATTTAGATACTATTGCTAAAGAGGTTGGACTGTCTGTTGATAAGGTTAAAAATGTAATTAAAATTACAAAAGAGCCAGTTAGCCTTGAGACCCCAGTAGGAGATGAAGATGATGGTAGATTTGGTGATTTTATTGAAGATAAATCAACAGTTAGCCCATCTGATGCCGTTTTAAAAGATGACCTTAATAATCAAATTGATGAGGTTTTAGACCAATTAAATGAGAGAGAAAAGGCTGTAATTAGAATGCGTTTTGGACTTTTAGAAGATGAGAGTGATAGAACTTTAGAAGAGATAGGAAAAGAGCTTAGTGTAACAAGAGAGAGAGTTCGTCAAATAGAATCATCTGCTATTAAAAAACTAAAACACCCAAGAGTTGGAAGAAAACTTAAAAACTATATTGAGGGGTAACCCTTTTAATGGAGAATAGAGAAGATTATCTAATAAAAAAACTAAACTCCTCATACATTGGAGATGATGGAGCTATAGTTGGAGATAAAATATATAGTATGGACGCTTTTTTTGAAGGTGTCCATTTTAAAAAAGAGTGGTTAAGTTTAACTCAAATCGCTAGAAAAGCTCTACTTGTAAATATATCTGATACTATTGCCATGAATGCAAAACCTCTTTACGCACTAATTACAATTTCCCTCCCACCAGATTTAAAAAAGAGTGAAATAGACGAAATCATTACCTCCCTACACGATACAGCAGATGAATTTAATTTTGAAATAATAGGTGGAGATACAATTTCAGGTAAAAGACTAGACTTTAGCATAACTATTATTTCCAAATCAAACAATCCACTAACTAGAAGAGGTCTAAAGAGAGGTGATTTATTAGCCTATACAGGAGTGTTAGGAGAGAGTAAAAGGGATTTAAACAGACTCTTTAATGGTGAGAAAATAGAGAATAGTTCAAGATTTATAGAGCCTATTTTAAGAGACGATTTTATATATAGAGCAAGAGAGTATTTAAAAGTTGGTATGGATATAAGTGATGGATTATATTGTGATACAAATAAACTTTTAGACTATAACTCTATTGGATTTAAAGAGATAATAAAAATAACAGATGAGATTGGTTCTAGTGGTGAAGAGTATGAGATGTTAATTGGATTTGATAGGGCTAATTTAGATAATATTCAAAAAATTGCTAATAGTTTGGAGTTGGATTTAACTATTTTTGGTGAAATAGAGGAGAGTGATAATCGGTTTGAGTGTTTAAATCATCACTCTTAGCTTTTGAACTGATTTCAAGCCAAAATTAATCCTATAAATTAACAAAATTGTATAAGGCGAATTCATAGGATAAAAGAGTTTATTGCCCTTAGATATTGGATTTTAAAAAACTATAAATCTTTGATTGAAGATAATAAAAAAGGAAAAAATTGAAACTTCTATACCCAGTAAAAGTAAAAAATGATTTTGTATTTAACCCAACAAGTAGAGATTTTATAGTAGATGAAATTCCACTATATAATTTTTCAGGAGATGGAGAGCATTTAGTAGTTCATATCAGAAAAAAAGATATGACAACTTGGGAAATGATAACGGCTATTGCTAAATATCTTAAAATTAAACAAAGAGATATAGGCTACGCAGGGCTAAAAGATAAACATGCTATGACTATGCAGTATATATCGGTTTTGGCTAAAGATAATGAAGAGAAGTTAAAAGGGTTTAATCATGATAAAATTAAAATACTTAATACCTATAGACATAATAATAAAATACGAATAGGACATCTAAAAGGAAACCATTTTAAAGTTCGTCTTAAAAAGGTTTTAGGGGTTCAAAAAGATAAATTAGACTCTGTTTTAAAGTGGATTAAATTAAATGGCGTTCCTAACTATTTTGGAAATCAGAGGTTTGGAACAGATAAAAATAATTGGGAAGAGGGAAAAGCTATAGTTGAGGGGAGATTAAAGATGAGAGATAGAAAAACTAAATCATTTTTAATTAATGCTTATCAATCATATCTTTTTAATAGTTGGCTCTCTAAAAGAATGGAGCTATCTATACTATTAGATAGTTTTAGTGAAAAAGAGGTTGAAGAGCTTTTCTCTTTACCAAAGGGAAGTCTAAAAGATACTAAAAAACAGCCCCATTTTTTTAAAATATTAGAGGGTGAACTCATAATGCACTACCCTTATGGAAGAGTATTTGAGTTAGAGTCTATGGAGGAAGAGGCTAGACGATTTAAAGAGTTTGATATATCCCCTAGTGGACTTTTAGCAGGTAAAAGAGTTAGTAAGGCATCTAGTGTTGCAGGTATTATAGAAAAAAAGTATAATAGAGAGATTGGAGAAAATGGGGCTAGACGATATGCTTGGATAAGTGTTACTGATATTAAAAAAAGATATATAGAAGAGAAAGCCCACTATGAGTTAGAGTTTACTCTTCCTAAAGGCTCTTATGCTACTAATGTTTTAGCCCTTTTACGAGGTGGAGAGGATTAATAATATTTTACTACTATAAAAAACAAAAAATAATTTAGCTTGACCTAAAACTATTAAGATATAATCTTAAAAATTAAAATTAGTAAATAAGGGGGTTTTATGGAAGAGTTAAAATCATATCTACAATCAAATAGGGAGAATGAGTTATACCCCTCGGATATTGCTAAAATATTAAGAGAGCTTAATGAAGATGAGTTTTCAGATGCGGTAAAACTTATTCCAAAAGATATTATTGGTGATGTTGCATTAGAGCTTCCTGACCGTTATTTTGATGATATTGTTGACTCTTTAGGGGTTGAAGATTTAACTTATGCAGTTAAAGAGCTAGAAAGTGATGACCAAGTTGAATTTATGCAAGAGTTGCATGAGGTTGATGAGGATAAAGCGTCAAAAGTATTTGAAAAGCTAGATAAAGAAGAGCAACAAGAGATAACCATGCTTCAGAGCTATAATGAAGATGAAGCTGGTTCTTTTATGCAGACAGAGCTTTTTACTGCTAGAGTTGATGAAGTTGTTCAAAATGCTATAAAGAGATTTTCTAAACTTAAGAAATCTAATGAGATAGAGAATGTTCACACTATTTTTATTGTAGATAATCAAAATAGACTTCTATACTGCATAGATTTAGATGATATTTTAACTTTTGATTTCTCTTTAACTTTTAAAGATAATATTAAAGATAACGGTGAAACATTTGAACCAATTAAGGCTTATGATACAGAGGATATAAAAGATGTTGTTAACTATTTTAAAGAGTATGACCTTTCGGTAATACCTATTGTAAATAGAGAGAATATTCTTCTAGGAAGAATTACTTCTGATGATATTTATGATATAATTAATGAACATGCAACTGAACAGATGTATAACTTGGCAGGGGTTAATGATGATGCTGAAGAGGACGAAGATGTACTTAAAGCTGGAAAAACTAGAGCTTCTTGGCTTGGTATAAATCTTATAACTGCTATTTTAGCCTCTATTGTTATAGGTCTTTTTCAAGATACTATAGATAGTATGGTAGCACTTGCTGTCTTAATGCCAATAGTAGCATCTATGGGTGGAAACGCAGGAACACAAACTTTAACAGTTGTTGTACGGCAATTGGCACTTGGTGATATATCACATAGTGAAGCTACAAGAATTATTAAAAAAGAGGTTAGTATTTCATTATTAAATGGAATTTTATTTGCTATAATCATGGGGATTATTGCATCTATTTGGTTTGATAAAGGTATGCTTGGAGTTGTAATTGCTCTATCTATGATTGTCAACCTTTTTATGGCTGGTTTCTTTGGTGCAACAATACCACTTCTTCTTAAAAAGATGGATATTGACCCAGCTATTGGTAGTACTGTTATCTTAACAACTGTTACAGATGTTGTAGGTTTTTTTAGTTTTTTAGGTCTAGCGACCGTAATTTTATTATAAAGGTTTATTAAATTATATGAGTTACCTGATACTGTTTTTTGTATTATCTGTGGGCATTTCATTTTTATGCTCTGTTTTGGAGTCGGTTTTACTATCTACTCAAATGTCTTTCGTCTCCTTACTTGAAAAGGAGTCTCCAACTACGGGGAGACTCTTGCGTTCACATAAAGAAAATATTAATGTATCTATTGCATCAGTTCTTATTTTAAATACTATTGCAAATACTCTAGGAGCTGCAGCTGTCGGGGCTCAAGCTTCAAAACTTTTTGGTGATGGGGCTGTTATGTATGTATCTGTTGTTTTAACTTTTGCTATATTATATATATCAGAGATTATTCCAAAAACAATAGGAGCTATATATTGGAAACAGTTAGCACCACTATCTGCTCATATTATTAAATTTTTTATATTTATTACATATCCTATTATACTAACCACTCTTTTTATTACAAATAAAATATCAAGTGGAAATGAAGAGGCAACTACTACTAAAGATGAACTATTAGAGAGTATGCTTATGAGTGAAGATGAGGGTATTATTGATGAGAAAGAGTCAGACTATATTGAAAATGTACTAAAACTAGATGAGGTAAAGGTAGCAGATATTTTAACTCCTCGCTCTGTTGTATTTGCATTAGAGGAGCATTTAAGTATTAAAGAGGTTCTACAGACACAAGAGGATATATTTAACTTCTCTCGAATTCCTGTCTATAGTCACACTATAGATAATGTAACAGGAATAATATTAACAAAACAGCTATTTAGAGAGTCTTTAAAAGATGACTCTGCAACACTCTCTAGTATTAAAAAAGATATTTTTAGCATTAATGAAAATATCCCTGTGGCTAAAGCTTTAGATTTATTTATAACAAAAAAAGAACATATGTTCTTAGTAACAGATAGCTATGACCAGACAGAGGGAATTGTAACTTTAGAGGATTGTGTTGAGACAGTTTTAGGTATAGAGATTGTTGATGAGAGTGATAAAACTGATGATATGCGTGAACTTGCTAAACGATTAATGAAACAAAGACGAAGAGATAAGGATAATAGAAAGTAGTTAATAGTTTTTTATGTTTTAATAAGATAAAATTTCAATAAAAGGAAACATTTAAAATGAAAAATTATCATTTAATAACATTGGTACTATTTTCAGCTACTTTAATCTCAGCATCAGAGTTATCAGATATAGATAGATTAAATCTTAAATATATGTACGAGGGTGCAAAAGAGATGGAGATGCTTAATCGTTCTATGGAAGCAGGAATGAAAGAGCATAATCAAAAAGTTCAACCAGTTACTACAGAAACTATAGAACACACTATAGATAACTCTCCTATTGAGGATTTTAAAGATTTAGGAGATAAGTTCTATTTAGAAAAACCTATAGAAGATAGTAAGAATACAACAATTAAAGTTACAATTCACGGAGATATGATTAAAATTAGTACAACTACCACTAAAAAAGAGCAGATAAGTACAGTTCATGGTACAACAGAATCTAGTTATAGTAGTAGTAGTGTAGAGGAGTTACCAATTCCTTTAGATGCTAATATTAGAAAGATGAGAAAAGAGTATAAAAATGGTATTTTAAAAATTACTATACCTAAAAAGAAATAGTTAATTTTTTAAAACTATCTCAAATATATTATTGCCATATTTTGACTTCTTCAATAAGGTACACAAATCAATAATAATTAAAATCCAATAGTATCTAGAATTTTACTTTTGGATTTACACAGTTAGTTTTAAAGACTCTAAAAGTTTTTTAGAAAAATTCAAGTTATTTATTTAAATATAATCTCTTAAATTAGGTATAGGTTTTGTGGCTTCGCTAGATAAAATCGCATAAACTCTAATCCTATGTTCTTTTTCTAATTTTTCCTTTTTAGTTTTAGATAATATACCATTAGAGACAATAATAAATCTTTCATAAAGTTTTTTGGTATCCATTTTTTTAAACTTTGTAATAATATCTTGATACTCTTTTCTTTTATCTCTTGTATAACTAAGTTGAGAAAAAGCTTTATGAATCTCTCCTGCTCCTTTTAATTCTACTAAAAATGATATTTTTTTACTATTATTATAAAGAAAAAGTGCATCACATTTAGTTTTCTCATCAGTAATTATACACTTATCTATAATAATAGTCGTAACCTTTTCAGAGCTATTTCTAGGAACTAATTTTATAGATTTTCCTTTTTCACTTATTTCATACTCATTAATACACCCTTTTGGTTTGGAGTTATATTTTTTACAAATACAATCACTTTTGTCTCCTAACTCTATCATAAATCATTATCCCACTCAATATCTCTCATCTTTTCATACAGAGCATTAATATCATTAAAATTATGTAAGAGCTTATCATCTAATAGTTCCAACTCTTTATCTAATATATCAATCAAACTATTGTTCTCTAAAAGATAAGCACTTATCTTTTTAGGATTTAATGGCACAATATTTTTTATCTCACTATCTTCTATATCTAATTTTTCTATTTTATGTCGTTTAAGATGATTATTAAGAGACTCTATCACATAAGGACTATGTGTAGAGATAAAGATTTGAATTCCCTTATTGGCTAATAGCACAAGAAAATAAATAATATCATCTATTAGTTTTGGGTGCATATTGGCTTCTGGTTCGTCCCAAAAAAGTATGCTATTTCTATCTAAAGCTTCATTACTCAATAGATATGCCAACATACCAATTTTTCTAAGACCCTCTGCTACAAGATTTATCTCAAATTTACCTTTATCCGAAATAAGATAAAATCTTCCATTAATTATCTCAATTTTTCCATCTAAAATTTTTTCTAGTTCTAAAATTATAGAATTAAATTGAGTCTCCTTTAATAGAGGCTCTTCCAAAGCTCTACATAGATTATAGTAGGTTTTATCGAACTCCAAATATTTTCTCTCATATATTATTCTAAAACCTTTATAAAAAGAAAGCACCTCTTTAACGGGAATAAAAACTACTTTATTATATATAAAATCCTGTTTAAAATTAGTTAGATGTCTTGAAACCTCTTTTGAACTATTTGAACCAAATTTAAAAGATAGCTTATACTCATTTAGATTTAGTGTGACTTTTGACTCTTTTTTATCTTTATTTACCAAGTTTCCTAACTTTTCAGTCTTAAATATATCTGTTAAATTTTTTGCTATAATTCTTTGTTTTTCATAGTCCGAGTTTTTATTTTCTGATATAATCTCATTATTGGCTTCAATAACAGAATAGATAAGTTTTAAAATTTGACTTTTTCCACTCGCATTTTCTCCAATTAATAGATTGATACCACGAGAAAATCTAATAGAACCATTTGGTAATGACATAAAAGCATCAACATCAAGAGTAGAAATATATAGTTGAGATTCTTTATTAATAATATTAATCTCTTTAAAGATTTTTTCTAATAAATCCATACCTTTCTACACAACTTAAATAAAAGATAAAATGCTAAAATACCTCAAAAAGAATATGAATAAAAGATTAAAAAAAGACACGAGATATTGGTAAAAGGCGAAATGAATACAAAACATAAAAG